>JAGOEF010000113.1 GCA_017997855.1 Bacteroidales bacterium | reverse complement strand
CAGCCCTTTATTTTGAAGTAATGGATCATAAGCCCGAATTTAGTATGTCGGGAGCAGGAGAAGATATGTTTTTCCTGTCTAACGGGCATTTATCGGCAGTTTGGTATAGTGTACTGGCACGCAGCGGGTATTTCCCTGTAAGCGAACTGGCTAGTTTCCGTGCACTCGATTCCAGATTGCAAGGTCATCCAACCACAGCTGAACACCTTCCGGGTGTGCGGGTTGCCAGTGGTTCGCTGGGGCAGGGGATTTCGGTGGCTGCCGGTGTTGCACTGGGCAAGAAATCGCAGGGCGATAAAAAACGGGTGTATTGCCTTACCGGTGATGGAGAATTGCAGGAAGGTCAGATTTGGGAAGCTGCGTTGTTCGCAGCTGCCCGCAACATCGACAACCTGATTGTGGTGGTTGATTATAACGGAAAACAGATTGATGGTCCGGTCGATCAGGTGATGAGCCTCGGTAACCTGAAACTCAAGTGGGAAGCCTTTGGGTGGATTGTGTTGCAATGCGACGGAAATAATATGCAGGAATTACTCGATTGTTTAGTTGATGCCAAACGCAATACAGGGCAGCAAAAACCCGTTGTTATACTGATGAAAACCGAAATGGGCAAAGGCGTCGATTTTATGATGGGTTCGCACCACTGGCATGGTGTGGCGCCCAACGATGAGCAATTGGCACGGGCTTTATCACAACTCGAAGAAACCCTGGGTGATTATTAATACACTTCATACTGTGAGAAAACCAGCAGCAATATTTTTTTCAGCAATTGCATTGTTACTTTTAGTAAATACTACTAAAGCGCAGAATAACAGGCCATTGACAAGGGTGTTGTTTATTGTCGATGCATCGAGTAGCATGCTAGAATCATGGGATGGAACCAAGAAATATGCCATTGCCAAGTCGCTGCTAATCGAGATTCTGGATTCACTTAGCATGGTTGCTGATGCGCAGAATATGCAATTTGCTTTGCGACTTTTCGGACATCAGAGTCCTGTACCTCCCGAAGACTGTACCGATTCGAAACTCGAAGTTGCATTCTCGAAAAATAATACAGGGGCAATCATCGACAAATTAAACTCGGTTACTCCTCAGGGAACTACGCCCATTGCATTCAGTTTGCTTCAGGCTGCCGAGGACTTTCCCGACTGTCCCGATTGCCGCAATGTAGTGGTACTTATAACCGACGGGATGGAACGATGTAAGGGTGACCCCTGTGCAATTAGTCTGGCACTTCAAAAGCAGGGGATTATACTGAAACCCTATGTTATTGGTATTAATCTCGAAACCTACATTGCCAATTCACTCGATTGTATCGGAAATTACTATAATGCCGGGAACGAGCGTGAGTTTAAGGAAGCCCTCGACGCCGTGGTTGCCGATGTAACCAACCTGACAGCGGTACAGATTAACCTGCTCGATATCTATGGTAATCCTACCGAAACCAACGTAGCCATGAGTTTTCACGACAACCAGTCAGGGAATATCCGCTATACATTTATGCATACACTGGGTATATCGGGTCAACCCGACACAGTGCATGTTGATGTGATGAGTGTATACGACCTCAAAGTTCACACAGTTCCTCCTGTGTATCTCGATACGCTGATTGTAAAAGCGGGTCAGCTGAATGTTTTCGAGGTGCCTGCCCCACAGGGAAGCCTTAAAATTCGTGTTGGTGGTGACGATCCTGATGATTATAATGTGAAATGCATTATTCGAAAAACGGGTTTGCCTGAAACTATTTTTGTGCTCGATGGCGAGAAGGAGCAGAACCTGATTATTGGTTTGTATAATCTTGAAGTGCTTACCATTCCCCGCTTATATTTCGACGCTGTCGAAATTAAACAGGATGTTTCCAAAAATATCGACATCCCACAACCCGGAAAAGCCATTATAAATTTTAAAACAGCTTCGGTAGGCACACTGGTTCTCGAAAATGGTGATTTTTTAATAAACCAGTACGATTTTGTGCCCGAAAGGACTGCCTATACATTGCGATTACAGCCCGGTTATTACCGGATTGTGTATCGCGAAAAAAACAAACGTAAAACCATGAATTCGCAGGATTATAAATTCAGGGTGAAATCGGGAGAAACTTACATAATCAATCTTTAATACAACAGGAATAATTGCATGAAACAGGAATACCTTAATACCGGATCAAAAGACACCCGCTCGGGTTTTGGAGTGGCATTGCATGAACTCGGGAAACTGAACAGCGAAGTGGTTGCCTTGTGTGCCGACCTTACCGGATCGCTGAAGATGGATGCTTTTGCCAAAGACTATCCCGACAGGTTTATTCAGGCCGGAATCGCAGAGGCCAATATGATTGGAGTGGCAGCAGGTTTGAGTATAACCGGTAAAATACCCTTTGCAGGTACCTTCGCAAACTTTGCCACCGGTCGTGTTTACGACCAGATAAGGCAGGTGGTGGCTTACTCGCAGAAAAATGTGAAAATATGTGCCTCCCATGCAGGACTTACGCTGGGCGAAGATGGTGCAACACACCAGATACTCGAAGATATTGGGCTCATGAAAATGCTTCCCGGTATGACGGTAATTAATCCGTGTGATTTCAACCAGACAAAGGCAGCAACCTTAGCTGCAGCCTCATATGCCGGACCGGTTTACCTGAGGTTTGGAAGGCCAAAAGTTCCCAATTTTACACCCGAAAATCAACAATTCGAAATAGGGAAAGCATTGCAGCTCAATTCGGGAAGCGATATCAGCATATTTGCAACAGGTCATTTGGTGTGGCAGGCTATCGAAGCTTGCAAAGTGCTTGAAACCAAAGGAATAAGCGTTGATTTGATTAACATACACACCATAAAACCACTCGATGCTGAAGCTGTTCTCGCATCAGCCCGAAAAACCGGAGCTGTGGTAAGCGCCGAAGAGCATATGAAAAACGGTGGACTCGGTGACAGCATTGCCCAGCTACTTGCTGAATACCATCCGGTTCCCATGCAGTTTGTGGCTGTTGACGATACCTTCGGCGAAAGCGGAACGCCCGAGGAGTTGATGGATAAATACGGACTCAATGCAGAGGCCATTATCCGCAAAGCTTTGCGCTGTATCGAAATGAAAAAATAACCGGATCGGTAACTATAACTCTTCGGGATAATAGCGCTGAAATGTTATTTCACGCTGAAAACCATCACTGTAAAATTGGGTAACCCTAAAACTGTCGGGGTTTACTTCCTTGATTTTCATCTGGCTTCGGCTATTATATTTATCATAACCTATATAATACGATGGTGCAGTCTCGTAGTACACTTTCAACTGACCGCGCTTAATTTCCCATTTAAATGTGTCGGTTTCGTTAAGTAGCTGAGAGTATCCATTATTGGCAGTATCGAACATATACAAGGGTACATCAATTACAATATTTCCTTCGCTGTCAACCGGTTTCCAGTAACCCAGTACCATTTCGGTATGGGCTATGTCTTCGTCGGTTTGCCCACACGAACTGAACAGACATGCTGCGAGAATAATTATCAAAGGTATAAAAACGAGATTCTTCATAGCTGAATTTATTTCTTCGCGTCAAATTTACTGTATTTTTGCACAAAAATTATAAAAATGTTCGATTTCGATAAGATAATTCAACGCGAAAACACGTGCTCGGTAAAATGGGATAACCGGCAGGAGGTTTTTGGCTCAGATACTGTATTCCCCATGTGGGTTGCCGATATGGATTTTGAGGCTCCTGAATGCATTACCGAAGCCATTCGTAATCGGGCAATGCATGGCATTTATGGTTATTCGCTGCACACTGATGCATATTTTAATGCCTTTGCCGATTGGGCAAAACGTAAACAACAGTGGCAGGTTGATCGCGAATGGTGCTTTTTCAGTCCGGGCATTGTTCCCGCACTGGGAGTTGCCGTTCAGGCATTTACAAAAGAGTGGGATAAGGTATTGGTGCAACAGCCTGTGTATAATCCGTTTTTTACTGTTATCGAAGGCAATCGTCGTGAACTGGTAAACAGCCCCTTGACCATCGAAAACGGATTGTTTACTATGGATTTCGAATCTATTGAGAAAGAGTTTGCATCGGGTGTTAAACTGATGTTACTCTGCAGTCCGCATAACCCCGGTGGCAGGGTGTGGACAAAAGAGGAGTTAACCCGCCTTGCCGATCTGGCATTGCATTACAAAGTCATTGTTGTTTCTGACGAAATTCATGGCGACCTCGTGTATGACGAATACCGGCATATTCCATTTGCTTTGCTCGGAGATGTTTACTTGCCAAACACAGTGGTATGTCAGGCTCCCAGTAAAACATTTAATATAGCAGGTCTCAGCAGTTCGGTGATTGTCATTCCATCGGACAGCTTGCGCCAAACTATGAAAACCCTGATGGAAACCCTGCATTTATGCTCAGGAAACATTTTCGGTACAGAAGCTTTTAAAACAGCCTATCTGAAATGCGGACAATGGCATTCAGAACTGATGAAATACCTGACCGGTAACCGAAACCTTGTGTTGGATTATTTTGCAACTGAACTTCCCGAAATACATGTAATGAAACCTCAGGCCGGTTTTCTGGCATGGATTGACTTTGGAGCATTGCGGATGAATGATAAGGAACTGAGCCGATTTTTTGTCGAAAAAGCAGGGGTTGGCCTCTCAACCGGAATAACTTATGGTACCGAAGGAAGCGGTTATATGCGTCTGAACTTTGGATTGAACCGGACACAACTCGCCGAAAATCTCGAAAAAATTGGAAAAGCTATCAGGGCTGAGCTTTAATGAACCGCTGCATCAGTTCGGGGTCTTCAATTTCTTTTACGAAACTCTGAATGTTGCTCAGCGGAATATCATTCACATCTCCAATCATTAAACCATCGATGGCATCATTAAAATCGGGGTCAACATTAAAGTGAATTATTCTGGCTCCCTGGGCGATGTATTTTTTCAGCAGCACCGGCATTTTTTTTGCGCCATGGTCAATCTCCTCAACCATGCGGTCGAGTTTGCGGATATCGTTGCCACAGTAATTCACAAGATTTGCCATATCTTTATACAGTACATAGCGGAATTTGTTTTTACACCGCACATGAGATGCCATGGCAGCGTCGCTGTGATTGCGGGTGAAATATTCCGCCATTAATATTTTGGCATATTCACTATAGTTGTTACTGATACTGGCTGGTCCGAAGATATATTTGTAGCCGGGGTTTTTAAGAAGAACGTAAACAATTCCTTTCCAAAGCAGGAACAGTGCGGCCGATTTTCGCTGATATTCGCTTACCACAAACGAACGCCCCAGCTCGAGGCCATGTTGCATGTAAGGGTGAAACCCTGATGTGAAGTCGAACAGGGTAGAGGTATAGAAGCCGTTTGGGCCGTATTGTTGCATGATCTGGTCTCCAAATCCGACTCGGTAGGCTCCGACAACTTTTTCGGCGATATAATCCCAAATGAACAGGTGGTGATAATAATTGTCGTATACATCTTTATCACAGCATTTTCCGGTGCCTTCGCCCACTTCGCGGAAGCTGATTTCGCGCAGACGGCTGATTTCAGCAAAAACATTGGGTATTTCGGAACTGGGTGCCAGATAGCAACGATAGTTTTCGATCGTGAAAAGAAACCGGGAGTTGTCAAGGTTCTCAATTTCGTTGCGCAGAATATCAACCGGCACTTCGTCGATTACCTGTTCCATTTCGGCTGATGGGCCTGTTTTGTCGGTAGCAGCCAAATCGGCACCGATGGCGTAGGTACGCATTTTAAGGAAACTACCAAAAAC
>JAGOEF010000112.1 GCA_017997855.1 Bacteroidales bacterium | reverse complement strand
TTATGACCTTCTTCTTCCGCTATATGAAACCCCTGATCGAAAACGGAAACCTCTATATTGCCACACCTCCCTTGTACCTCATTAAAAAGGGTAAGTTCGAAAAGTACGCATGGACGGAAACCGACCGTAAGCAGATTATCGAAGAAATTACAAAAGATGGCAACGATTCGGGTGTGCATATTCAACGCTACAAAGGTCTTGGTGAAATGAACGCCGAGCAGCTTTGGGATACCACCATGAACCCGGAGCACCGGACTCTGCGGCAGGTAACCATCGAAAATGCACTGGAAGCCGACCGTATATTTTCGATGCTGATGGGCGACGAAGTTCCTCCACGCAGGGAATTCATCGAAGCCAATGCTACCTATGCCAATATCGATGCTTAAACAAAACGCCAATGGTAAAAGAAATTTTTGAACACCGTTCGGTGCGTAAATACAAGACCGACAGCATTCCTGCCGAAGTAATGCATTCGGTGCTTGAGGCCGCCTCACGGGCTGCTACTACCGGCAATATGCAGGTTTACAGTATTGTGGTTACCACCGATCCTTCCATTAAAGAGCAACTGGCTCCCTGTCATTTCAACCAGCCCATGGTTAAACAGGCTCCTGTTGTTTTAACATTTTGCGCCGATTTCAACCGGTTTATGCATTGGTGCAGCTTACGCAATGCCGATGCCGGCGCATACAATAACTTTCTGTCGTTTGTTACGGCTGCCATCGATGCACTGCTGGCGGCCCAAAACGCATGCCTCGAAGCTGAATCACACGGGCTTGGAACATGCTATCTGGGAACAACAACCTATACTGCCGGTAAAATTATTGACATTTTGAAACTGCCCAAAGGAGTAGTTCCGGTAACTACTTTGGTAATGGGATATCCCAGCGAAATACCTCCGCTAACCGATCGTCTGCCACTGCGTGCCGTGGTGCATTACGAAACATATCACGATTTTACCGACGAAGAAATCGAGGCTTTGTACCGCGAAAAAGAGAATCGTAACGACAGCCGTCAATTCGTCTCCGAGAACAATAAGCAAAATCTGGCACAGGTTTTCACCGATATACGCTATACCCGTAAGGACAACACTGCCTTTTCTGCTGCCTTACTCGAGGTACTGAAGAATCAGGGATACATGTAGCATAAGAAATTAGCATTCAATAATTTGCCTGATTTTTCAGGCATTTTTTGTTTTTCGGGCATCAAACTTTTTAAAACAGAACGGTTTATAAAATCTTATTGGCTCAACGAAATATTTTTGTGTTTCATATTTCGCTTTGCTATCTTTATGCAATGAATATTTTATAAAAATAAACTCATCGATACATGAAAAGATTTCTGATTTCTCTGGCACTGGTTATTTCAGCGTTTAGCCTTGGCTACTCGCAGCAGACACATCACTTTGAACTGACGCAGGCGCTGGCATCGAACAATGTCCGTTGTTTTGCGCAGGATGCATCCGGTAATATCTGGATTGGTACAACCCAGGGCATTACACGTTACAATGGTTCAGATTGGACTAGTTTTACAACCAACGAGGGATTGGGTAATAATGTTATTTACGATGTATATTGCGATGCATCCGGTAATGTATGGGCTGCAACTGCAGGTGGTATTTCGAAATATAACGGCAGTTCCTGGACAGTGTATACCATTAGCGATGGTCTGCCATCGAACACAATATGGTGTATCTCGGGCGACAGCGACGGAAATATATGGGGTGGTACCAACAACGCAGGTGCTTTTAAATTTAATGGAAGTGTTTTTACTGTGTACAGCACCTCACAAGGCTTAATAAACAACGCGGTAAAAGCAATTTTTGCCGATAGAAACGGAAACATCTGGATGGGTACAGGCTCAGGACTGAGTAAGTTCGATGGCAGCAGTTTCAGAAGTTTCACCACAGCCAATGGCTTAGGCGGGAACCTTATTAACGATATCACGCAACTGAGCAACGGAAGTATTGCGGTGGCTACCAATGGTGGACTCAGCCGTTATAACTTTTCAACATGGCAGACCATTACCACAGCACAGGGCTTACCTAATAACAATGTTCTCTGCGTTTCGGAAAGCGATGAGAATCTGCTGTATATGGGCTCGAGTCTCGGTTTGCTCGAATACGAAAGTGCGTCGAGTTATCAGTTGTACAATGTTGAAGACGGCCTGACTGCCAACGTGGTTACCAGCGTTTTTGTTGACGATAGCGGTGCGGTGTGGGCAGGTTCTCCCTTTTCGGGTTTAACCCGTTATAACCGTAATAATCAGAGTGTTATTACCCGTTTCAATAAAGACATTGTCGACAACCACGTTAACCAGATTTATAGAGACCCGCAGGGAAAATTCTGGATTGCTACGGATGCCGGACTGAATTTCGTTGACGATTTTAAATGGAAAACCTATACTTCTACCGAGGGTTTGGTATCGAATGAGATTACATGTACTTATAAGGATGCCGATGGTGTTGTGTGGGTCGGAACCACTATGGGATTAACCCGAATGGAGGGTTCGACAATGACGCAGATTACCACTTCGGGTGGATTGACACACAATCATGTGAATGCCATAACGTCGGATGACACGGGTTTGATTTATGTGGCCACCGATGATAAGATTTCTGTTATTCAAGGGTCTGCCGTTATCGACGAAATAAGTACTGAAGATGGACTGGCTTCGAACCTTATTTATCAGGTGTACTTTGCTGGCGATAATCGTTTGTGGATTTTGTGTGAAGGCGGAATCAGCTATCGTGAGGGTGAAACTTTCCACGATGCGGATGTGCTACCTGCATTTCCGGTAGGCAGGCCTGTTTCAGTAAAGAATAACCTCTTATCCGGTGGTGTAATTGTCGGTTCAGACCAATATTTATACTATTTTCCCGATGGAACAACCGGTGCCTATGCCGTTGCACATCCATTTTCGGCAACTAATCAGGCTATTACTTCTCTTTCGGAGCTGTCTGGACTGTTGTATATGACTTTCGAAGAGGGTAGTCTCTATACTTTTGATGGCAGCAACTGGACTGAACTTCCTCTTGCCTACGATGCTTCATATATCATTACCGACCCATTCGGATATACCTGGATCGGATATCAGGATTCCGGACTGGATCAGATATGCCGGACCTGTAATACTAACCTTACCTATACGTTGTCTGCATTTGCCTGTGGTTCTGGCAATACACCCCTGACTACACTGACCATTACAGCACCGGCAGGAACTCTCTATACTATCGATGGCGGTCTGGTTCACTCGAATAATCCTGTATTTTCGAATATCGTTCCGGGTGCGTATCACCTGAAGGTATTTAATGCAGGTGCATATATTGCCGACAGTGTCATTTATATTGATGGCCCCGGTGGAATTGAAACTTACATTACCCTTGGTCAGATTGATTGCTTTGGTAACAACAACGGCTGGATCGAAATGCATGACCTGCCTTCGCCGGGTAGTTTCGTCTGGAATACAGGAAATAACTCACAACTTCTCATGGAGAACCTGACTCCGGCAGCATATCAGGTTACTGTTACCAATAGTGTTGGTTGTTCAAAAATTATTCAAAACACAATCCAACAGCCTGCAGTGCTTCAGGTGGGTGTTACTTCGACACAGGTGCAATGTTACGGAAACAATACGGGTAGTATAACCCTTACGCCATCGGGAGGTACAGCCCCCTATTCAGTGGTTTGGTCAGGTTCCTATTCCGGATTTAGCCTGAGTATGCTTGCAGCAGGTACCTACTCGTATACTGTTACCGATATTAATGGATGTAATACTTCGGGCGATATTACGATTTCGCAGCCTGCTGCTGCACTCCAGTTGTCTGGTACCGGTGAAGCTGTGCCCTGCTATGGCGATTTGGGCGATATCACCATTTCGGTAAGTGGTGGAAGCTTGCCCTATACCTACCACTGGAATGATAATTATTCTGGAGCCAACCGTACCGATATGCCGGCAGGAACCTATTTCCTGACGGTTTCGGATGTTTACAATTGCAGCACAACCGGTTCGTGGCAAATTACCCAGCCACTGGCAGCACTCGAAATCAGCGATGTTGACGATGTTGATGTGTATTGTTATGGCGGTGCTACCGGTACTATTGATGTAACCACCGAAGGGGGAACACAGCCGTACAGTTTTTCGTGGACAAAAGATGGTAATCCCTACAGCACCGTCGAAGATATCGAAGATCTGGCCATTGGCAGCTACCATCTGATTGTAACCGATGATAACGGTTGTGCCGATGCGGTTACTGTGACAATTACCCAATCGCCTCCGCTGGAACTCGAAATTGATGTAACTCCGATTTCTTGCCCGGGTTATGCCAATGGAACTTTGTATGCCGATATTTCGGGAGGATCGGGTATTTATAGCAGTTTCTACTGGTCGAACAGCCTGGGGCAGATAATTAATGTCAATCAGACTTTTGCCAATGTAGCTCCGGGAACCTATACCTTGTCGGTTACCGATAGTTACTATTGCACCATTACCGATGTGGTAACAGTAACCGAGGGTGAGGGACATGATATTGATCTCAATATTACCCCGGTGGCATGTTATGGCGCTTCCAACGGAAGCATTCAGGTTGTTGTTGACGGAGGAGCAACCACCGATGTCGATTACGAATGGTCGGGTGGTGTTGCCGGGAACACAGCTACCGCAAGTAATCTGATTGCCGGAGTTTATTCTGTGACCGTAACCGATGATATTGGTTGTGAGTCGGAAGCCGAGGCTGTAGTTACACAACCGGCTATGGCCGATTTGAACGCTTTCCCCGTAAATGGCGAGTATCGGTTCTGCAGTGGTGAACAATTGATTCTCAATGCCGGGGCCGGTTTTACCAGCTATTTGTGGTCGACAGGGGCACAAACTCCCTCGATTTCGGTTGTGAATGGCGGTACTTACACGGTTTTAGTGCGTAATGCATCCAACTGTTATCTTGGCGATACTGCCACCGTGGTGGTGGGTGAGGTTTTCCAGAATGAGGAACTGAACCTTGCCTCGGTGAACGAACAAAATAAAGTAAGCCTCTACTGGCAAAAAACGCCTGATGTTGGAACCGATTATTATAATATTTATCGCAAATCAGGAAGTCAGTATGTGCTGTATGATAATATTGATGCTGATCTTCCGGCTATTTATGTTGACCCGAATTCTGATGCAACAACAAATTCCTACAGCTATAAAATTTCATCGGTCGACACCTGTGGCAACGAATCTGCACTCAGCGATGCCCATTCTTCGGTTTTCCTGATGGTGCAAAGCATGCAATTTAATCAACAGGTGGTTTGCACCTTGAATTATACACCCTACGAAGGCTTCTTTGTGGTATATTATTACATTCTCAAGGGTACTACTCCCGATAATATGACGGTTCAGGACCAGAACCTCTACAGCGAATTTGAATATATCGAGTTTAACCCGAACCCCGAAGGTACCTATTACCAGATTATGGTTCGCCGCCTCGATGGTTGCTATCCCGGCGACGGAAATTATTACGATACCGCCTACTCGAATATTGTGTTCTGCCAGCCCTATAACGACATAGCATTACACAATGCCGACAACAGGGTGAATGTATATCCTACGGTGTTCAGCAACGAGCTAAACATCGATTTTGACCTCGAAACGGGCTCATCGGTGAATGTCTATTTTATCAATACCCTGGGTCAGGCCATTCTATTCGAAGAAAGTTTCTTTGTTGAATCTGGCAATCAGCAGGTGAGGCTTTATCCCGAACTGGCTCCCGGTATGTATATGTTAAA
>JAGOEF010000111.1 GCA_017997855.1 Bacteroidales bacterium | reverse complement strand
TGTGTCTCTTTCGAAAAATATTTGGCATGGTAATCGAGAAATTCGTTGGGCGAAACGATTTCGGTAACCGGAAGTACATAGGATTTACTTTTACTCTTAAAAACTCCGCATGATACTTCGGTGCCTTTGATAAACGATTCAATTATTACCTCATTATCTTCGCAAAAGGCATTTTCGATGGCCACAGGTAGTTCCTCAGCCTGCTTTACCTTGCTAACCCCGAAGCTGCTGCCCGATGTATTGGGTTTAACAAAAACCGGCAACTGAAGGTGGTTAACAATCGAGTTGTAATCAATTGGTTCACCCTGTTTTACCAAAACCGATTTTGCCATGGCTACCCCGGAATTCTGAAGATATTCTTTGCAGGCATGTTTGTTGAATGTTAGCGCTGATACCAATAAATCGCAGGAAGAATAGGGTATTTGCATCATATCGAGGTATCCCTGCATCTGACCATTTTCGCCGGGTGTACCGTGAATGGCTATCCATGCAAAGTCGAATCGAAGTGTTTTTCTTCCTTTTTTGCATGTAAAAGTGTTTTTGTCAACAGGGAATCGCTTACCATCGAGCAGCACATCCCACTTTTTGCCTTTCACATCAACAACATAAGGAGTATATTTCGATTTATCGATATTTTCGAAAATCTGATACGCGGTTTTTAGACTGATTTTTCTTTCTGACGAATTTCCCCCGGCTAAAATGGCAATCGTTTTCATAACTGACAGATTAAACTTTTTTTCTGATTTTTATTTTTTGTCCTACCCTCAGACTCGATGGATCGGTAATATTGTTGAGTTTCATGATATCATCAACGCTGACATTGTTGTATTTATTGGCAATTTTCCAGGGATTATCACCGGCCTGAATGGTATAATACTCATATTTTGGGTCAAGGCTTGCGGTTGTATTATTTCCTGATGCCGTGGTTTTGTTTGTGCTTGAAGTGGTTGCGCCCGGATTGGCCATTTTTTGTTTATCTACAAAACTCATTGAGTCGATATTCCGGTATTTCGAGGCCACACCATTGGGTTTATAAATAATAATTTTCTGTCCGATTTGCAGATTATTGCTGTATAAACCATTCCACGACTTGATATCGGACACGCTCACCGAATACCACGAAGATATATAACCCAATATATCTCCAGATTTTACGGTGTATACAAGTTTCTCGGTATTGGCAGGCTGCGTGGCAGGAGTATAACTGTCTTCGTAACTTTCGTCAGCAGTAATAACCACAGGTTCCTTGTCGAACATCAGCGAATCTTTTTTGTAAATTGAGTCTTCGAGCGCGATAAAACTACCCACCAACTCGGTTCGCAGACGTAGTGGGTAATGCCGGTTTCGGGCGGGGATATAATCTTTTCGATACTGCGGATTGAGCAGACGCAACTCTTCGATATCGACCTGAATTATTCCGGCAATTTTGCTGAAAGGAAGTTCTTCGCTAATCATCACGGTATCGACATGCATAGGTATCCCCGAAGGACAAGGTGTAAAACCGTGCTCTCCATAGTAGTTGAAAATATAGTTCATTGCAATAAAGGCAGGAACATAGTTCCGTGTTTCGTAAGGCAGGTATTTTGCAATCTCCCAGTAGTTTGTTTTACCTCCTGAACGACGAATGGCATTATTAATGGTTCCGGGTCCGCAGTTATAACTGGCAATGGCGAGGTGCCAATCACCATATATATCATATAAATCTTTTAAATATTTGGCAGCTGCAATGGTTTCAAGATATGGATCACGACGTTCGTCAACGTAAGAATTAACTTCGAGATTGTATTTTCTTCCGGTTTGAAGCATAAATTGCCAGATTCCGGTAGCTCCGGCACGCGAAACCGCATTGGGATTTAAAGCCGACTCAACAATGGTGAGGTATTTTAATTCAAGTGGAAGCTGATACCTGTCGAGAACTTCTTCGAACATAGGGAAATAGTATTGTGCCTTTCCGAGTAAATCGGGTATAAACCACTTACCCCTCGAAATATATTTGTTGATGTAATTCAGTACCGCCGAATTATAGGTGAGGGGTATTGGCGAAACCAGTGCAGCCAGTCGGTCCCGATAAATGGTATCCGGTAGCTCGGTAATTATATTGCTGGTTTTATTTACGCAAAAAAGGTAGGCGCTATCGGTTGAATAGGTTTTATACCAGTCGATAAGTAAACTATCAAGTTTATCAACCAGGCTGTAGTTATCTTCAATGGGTGGAGTATCCTGGGTGTTTTGCGCAATTCCCGGGCCTGAAATACATGTGAAACAAATAAGTATCAAAAAAACTCGCCTCATAATTAAAATCTTAATGTAAAACAAAGTCCTCCGGCTGCTGGTTTACCGGGTAATGCCTGATACAGAACCGGATGGAAATTGATGCTCAGGTCGTCGGAAACATCAAAATCGAAAAGGTTGGCATCAACATTGGCATCCACAATCTGCAAGGCATAAAATGCCAGAAAGCCCAACGCGCAGATATCACGATAACGCCTGAAACGATCCATCTCGTTGAGAAGCCCCTGATTCGAAAGTAATCCCGAAAACTCGTCGGTTCCTCCGTTTTGCCTGCTGATATAAGCAGTTTTAAAACGATTAAACTGCGATTGATTGTAATATGCAAAATATCCAAAACCTCCCAATCCGGCATATACAATGGGTACTTTCCATATTTTCCGGTTGTAAATTTGCCCCAGACCGGGTAATACTGCCGACATGATGGTTGCCTTACGGGGAGAATGCACAATAGTATCGCTTGTATTGGTCTTGCCCGATTTTTCTGCGCCAATTTCAGGCTTGTCCTGCGCGAGTAACGGCAGAGTAAACAATAGTAACCATATTAGCAATATTGCATTCCTCAATGTCAGCGGTTTAGTTTATCAATAATTGATATTATCCTTTCGAGGTCATCGTCGTTGCTGAATGGAATGATAATTTTACCTTTTCCGGTGGAGTAACGCTTGAAGTCAACATCGGCAACAAAATGTTTTGAAAGGTGTTTTTTCAACTTTTCATATTCGGCATCAGTAGTAAATCTGCGATTTCTGGCAGGACTTTCTTCGGCCTGATTTTCTTCGTCCTCGCCCAGTTGTCGCACCACTTCTTCAACTTTTCTGACAGAGAAATCATACTTCAGAATTTGTTCAAAAATCATGAGTTGAGTTTCTTCGTCTTTCAGATTTATCAATGCACGGGCGTGGCCCATACTGATCTGGTGATTTCTGATGCCTATCTGAACTTTTGGTGGAAGTTTAAGTAAGCGGATGTAGTTGGCCACGGTGGAACGTTTTTTTCCTACGCGGTCGCTGAGTTCTTCCTGAGTTAGAGCACATTCTTCCATAAGCCGCTGATAGGCAATAGCAATTTCGATGGCGTCGAGGTCTTCGCGCTGAATGTTTTCGATGAGTGCCATTTCGAGCAGGTTCTCATCGTTGATTTTACGGATATATGCCGGAATTTTAGTCAGGCCTGCCATTTTAGCAGCCCGTAAACGTCGTTCACCCGAAATCAGTTGAAACTTACCGTCGCCGATTTCTTTAACCGTAATAGGTTGAATAACCCCCAATTTTTGTATCGAAATACTCAGTTCAGCCAGCGCTTCCTCGTCGAATCGTTCACGGGGTTGAAACGGGTTTGCCGAAATGAGTGATATTTCTATATCGAAAGAAGTATGCGGACGCTTGGCTTTCTCAATGGAGTTTTCATCCAGCAGCGCCCCGAGTCCTCTTCCTAATGCATTCTTTTTTGCCATGTATTCGATAGTTTCTTAAATATTATTCTGTTATCTGATTCTTTTGGAGTAGCTCGCGGGCCAGATCCAGGTAATTCTCAGCCCCTTTGGAGTTTACATCATAATCAATAATCGATTGCCCGAAACTGGGTGCTTCGCCAAGTTTTACGTTACGGTAGATTACCGTTTCGAAAACCATTTCCTGAAAATGTTTCTGAACTTCTTCGTAAATCTGATGCGACAATCGTAACCGGGCGTCGAACATTGTTATTAAAAATCCTTCAATATCCAGTTTGTTGTTCAGGTGATCCTGCACAATTCTTATTGTGTTCAAAAGTTTACCAAGTCCTTCGAGGGCAAAATATTCGCATTGTACCGGAATAATTACAGCATCGGCAGCGGTAAGTGCATTCACTACAATAAGTCCCAGCGACGGAGAGCAGTCAATAAGAATATAGTCGTAATTACCGGCAATTTTATCGAGCATGAATTTCATCACCTTTTCGCGGTTGGGCATCTCAATCATTTCAATTTCAGCACCCACCAGATCAATTGTGCTGGGCAGAAGATCCAGTCCTTTTATTTCGGAATGCAGAATTACGTAAGAGGGGTCCTCTTCTTTAATCATGGTTTCATACAAGCCAACCCGAATGGTTTTTATATCGAATCCCAGACCCGAGGTAGCATTGGCTTGCGGGTCAGCATCAACCAGCAGTACTTTTTTCTCGAGTACAGCCAGGCTGGCGGCTAAGTTTATCGCGGTGGTGGTTTTACCTACTCCGCCTTTTTGATTTGCTATGGCAATAATTTTACCCATGCTGAACTTTATTTGTGTTCAAAAATACAATTATCAATGTGTTCACACGAACCATTCCAGGTTCTTTTTTTAACATCAATGTTAATAATTAGTTTTAAAACGGTTTATAACGCCAATTCACCCATTCCCTGTCGCACAATTATCCAGTCTTCACCGGTGCAGTCAACCACTGTAGAAGGAACATTATTTCCATAACCTCCGTCAATAACCAAATCAACAATGTTTTCGTAATCTTCAAAAATCAATTCAGGGTCGGTGGTGTATTCAATAATTTCATCATCGTTTTTCAACGAAGTGGTTAGTATGGGATTTCCAAGCATTTTTACAATTTCGCGAATGATATTGTTGTCGGGAACCCTTACACCAACCGTCTTTTTATTTGTTTTCAGAATTTTTTGTACATTATTATTGGCTTCGAGAATGAATGTAAACGGTCCCGGAAGGTTGCGTTTTAAAAGCTTGAAAATATTATTGTCGAGCGGTTTAGTAAACTCGGTAATGTGCTTAATGTCGTAGCATATAAACGAAAAATTGGTTTTATCGTGCTTCTCTCCTTTGATTTTAACCACCCTTTCTACCGCCTTGGGTTTGGTTATATCGCATCCGATACCATACACCGTATCGGTAGGGTAAATGATAACCCCACCGTTTTCAAGAATTTCAACGGCTTTACGCAGCAACCGCTCCGAGGGGTTTACAGGATGAATTCCCAAATACACTGCCATCGCTCAATCTTTCATTTTTTTCGAATCTTCAATAAATTTCTGCAGGCCAATGTCGGTAAGCGGGTGATTGAGCAATCCCACAATGGCACTCAGCGGACAGGTTGCTACATCAGCACCATATTCGATACACTTAATAATATGCATGGTGTGTCTGATGCTTGCAGCCAGTACCTGTGTGGGAAACTCGTAGTAGTTAAACATGTCGACAATCTGCCGGATAAGTTCCATACCATCAGTGGCATTATCATCGAGGCGTCCGACAAATGGTGAAACATACGCAGCGCCGGCTTTTGCGGCAAGCAAAGCCTGCCCCTGATTAAACACCAGCGTACAGTTGGTACGGATTCCATGGTCACTGAAATATTTGATAGCCTTTATGCCATCCTTTATCACCGGAACTTTAACTACAATCTGAGGATGCAGGGCTGCCAGTTCGGTACCTTCTTTTATCATGCCTTCGAAATCGGTGCTCAGCACTTCGGCACTAACATCGCCTTTTACAATGTCACAAATGGCAAGGTAGTGATTCAGGATGTTCTGCTGACCTTTAATTCCTT
>JAGOEF010000110.1 GCA_017997855.1 Bacteroidales bacterium | reverse complement strand
ACACAGTACTGGCCACCAAGGCAGCATTGATTCAACAGCAGGGTAAACTCGGCGATAAATACATATTTGTTGGTCCCGACCTGTGGCGCGAAGACAAGCAAAACCCCGAATTTACCGAAGATCCGATGTTGTTTTGCGAATGGAAGCAACAGGCTGCTTCCGAAGGACTCAGAATTAAAACCGGTACCTGGAATATTGACAAGCCCCAGCAGGTTATACTCGTTGATTTCACCGCCCTGTTTCCGAAAAAAGATGAAGTTTTTGCCGAATTGTGGGAGACTTACCAGCTCGACAGCCTTTCGGGTCAATGGGATTATATCGAACCGGCATTGTTTGGCTATGCTGCCGGAATGGTTATCGAAAGCTTTACGAATTTCTATCTGCATATACGAGAGCGAGCCATTGCGCATTTTCATGAATGGATGACCGGTTCGGGAATTCTGTACCTCAAAAAACATGCACCTCAGATAGGAACTGTGTTTACCACACACGCTACGGTGTTGGGAAGATGCCTTGCGGGAAATGGAAGAAATCTGTACAATAACCTCGATAATTTTCAACCCGATCTGGCCGCTAATGAATTTAATGTTGTATCGAAATACTCACTCGAGAAAAGTGCTGCAGCCCATTCTGATTGCTTTACCACAGTAAGCGACATTACAGCTGTTGAATGCGTGAAAATGATTGGCCGTAAACCGGATGTGGTAACACCCAACGGCTTCAACCTCGATATAGTTCCTCCGGCACTGACGGTTGAAGACCACCGCCATTCCAGCCGGAATAAATTACTTAAGCTGGCCCATATCATGCACGGTGATTTCAGCGACGAAAACACCTTTATTGTTGGCACCAGTGGCCGCTACGAATTCCGGAACAAAGGCATCGACATGTTTATCGATTCGTTGTGTATGGCTGCCAGAAATAAAGGTGACATCAACTTTGTGGCCTTTGTTATGGTTCCTGCCTACAATATGGGTCCTGACAAAGACATTCAGTGTATGATGCAAAGCAACGAAACCGGACATTCCATCAATCCGGTGCGTTTTTGCACCCACCTGCTGCACGATTACGACAACGACCCGCTGATACGCAGGCTGGCCATGTGCGATGTACCGCAAAACCTGAAGTTTATCTTCATGCCCACCTACCTGAATGGGAACGACGGCATCATCGACAAGCCCTATTACGAAGTATTACCGGCGCTCGACCTCACCGTGTTTGCCTCGTATTACGAACCCTGGGGATATACCCCACTCGAAAGTATTGCGTTTTACGTTCCCACCGTTACCACCAGTCTGGCCGGATTCGGGGCATGGATTAAGCAATATTATCCCGAGGGAAACAAGGCCTGTTTTGTGGTGGAACGCGACGACATGAACTATTCGCCGGCAACCGATGCCCTGGTAAGCTATATCAACGAAATTGCCGGTATCGTAAACGGAAAACACCGTGAACTCCGGCTTCAGGCATTCGAAACGGCCAAAATAGCCATGTGGCAGAACCTCGTAAAACACTATCTCGAGGCCTTCGATATTACACTTGGTAAGGTGGAGGAGCGTAAGGAAAGCTTTATCCATCTGAAACAAACCGGATATATTCCTCAATTAAAATCCGAAATTAACCAACCCGACTGGCAAAGTATTGAGGTAGCCGCCGCCCTGCCTGAGCGTTTCGAAAAACTTCGCGACATCATGATGAACATCTGGTGGTCGTGGAACAACAATGCACTCGAGATGTTCCGGTATATCGACCCGGTGTTGTGGGAAAAATGGCGTTACAATCCAATTACCCTGTTGAAAGATGTTTCGGAATTGCGCTTTGCAGAATTGCTCGACGATAAGGAATTCATCGAAACCTACGAAACCATCAGCGGTGAGTTCGATGAATATATGGCCGCAGCAGCCAATCCCAAGCCGCCACGTATTGCCTATTTCAGCATGGAATACGGGCTGAACGACAACCTGAAAATTTTCTCGGGGGGCCTGGGGATACTGGCCGGCGATTACATGAAAGAAGCCAGCGACAGCAATGTGGATATGTTTGGCGTAGGATTACTCTACCGGCATGGCTATTTCCGACAGAAACTATCGGTGCACGGAGAACAACTTTCGGAATATCTGCCGCAACGTTTTAGTAACCTGCCGATTTCGGCTGTTAAGGACGACAATGGCAACTGGCTCGAAGTGAGTGTGGTATTTCCGGGACGTACGGTTTTTGCCCGCATCTGGAGGGTTCGGGTGGGACGCATCAACATGTATCTGCTCGATACCGACTATGAGAAAAACGATGACGACGACCGACAGATCAGCTATCAGTTGTATGGCGGCGATAACGAAAACCGGCTGCGTCAGGAAATGATTCTCGGCATCGGGGGCATCAGGCTCATCAGACTGCTGAAGTTACAACCCGAAATTTATCATGTAAACGAAGGTCACGCTGCATTCATCGGCCTCGAGCGCCTGCGTGTGCTGATGCACGAGCGCGGACTTACATTCAGCGAATCGCTCGACTACATCAGGGCATCAACCCTGTTTACCACACACACACCGGTTCCGGCCGGCCACGATGTGTTCGACGAAGACCTGATGCGTACCTATATGTCGCACTACCCGGGCAGGTTCAATATTTCGTGGGAAGAATTTATGAATTTCGGAAAAGCAACTCCCGGCGATAAAAAATTCTCGATGAGTTATCTGGCGGCCAACTTCGCGCAGGAAATTAACGGGGTGAGCCTGCTGCACGGGCAGGTGAGCCGCGAAATATTCCACAACCTGTATCACGAATTTCTTCCCGAAGAACTGCATGTGAGCTATGCCACCAATGGCGTTCACTACAAAACGTGGACAGCTCCTGCATGGCAGGACTTCTATGAGAAGCACATGGGTAAGGATGTGGAGGCATGGCTCTCGGATTCTGACCAGTGGAAACAGTTGCAGCAGGTTGCTCCCGCCGAGATTTGGGAATTACGGCAAAACCAGCGCCGTTTGCTTATTGAATATTTGCACAAGCGGGTGCGTAAACATTGGGTAAGCCGATTCGAGAATCCGAAAAATATGATTACGGTGCTCGACAATATGAAACCCGAAGCCCTTACCATTGCTTTTGCCCGACGTTTTGCCACCTACAAACGTGCCCACCTGTTGTTTAAAAATCCCCAGCGGCTGGCCGAAATTGTAAACAACCCCAACATGCCGGTTCAGTTTATATTTGCCGGAAAGGCACATCCCAACGATAAAGCCGGACAAGATCTGATTAAGCACATTGTTGAAATGTCGCGGCAACCCGAATTTCTGGGGAAAATAGTATTTCTCGAAAACTACGACATCAGCCTCGCGCAGAAACTGGTTCAGGGTGTCGATATATGGCTGAACACACCGACCCGTCCTCTGGAAGCCAGCGGCACCAGCGGAATGAAGGCTGTTCTGAACGGAGTGTTGCACTACAGTGTGCTTGATGGCTGGTGGGTAGAAGGATATAAAAAAGGCGGCGGCTGGGCCCTTCCTAAAGAAAGAACCTATCAGAATCAGGATTTTCAGGATGAACTCGACAGCGAAAGCCTGTATGCCACCCTCGAAAACGAAATAATCCCCATGTTCTACAAACGCAACACGGCGGGCGTACCCGAGCAGTGGGTGTCGTTTATTAAAAAATCGATTTCCGAAATTGCACCGCAGTTTACCACACGACGCATGATGCACGACTACTATTCGCGCTTTTACCATAAACTGGCGGAGCGTACCGGTCTGCTTCGCGCTGATTCGTATGGCAGGCTTGCACAACTGAACAAATGGAAAAAATATATTTCGTCGCGGTGGAAAGAAGTGGCAATGCTCGACATAAAAACCGCGAAACCCGACAGCGATCCGGCCCAAACCGGCGATATAATACGCATGAAAATAGCCATGAACCTGAACGGAATACAACCGGGCGACATCAGGCTAGAGCTGATAATCACCGAGAACTTTTTTGGCCGGCGCGAACTGATTAATATCGAAGAGGCGGCATGGGTTAACGAATCGAACGGTATTGACAATTTCGAGATTAGCACCCGGCTTCACGAACCCGGAACGATTAATTATGCGCTGCGTGTGGTTCCGCATCACGAAATGATTCCCTACAAAGCCGATTTTAACCTGGTTAAATGGTTGTAGCAAATTGTATTTGATGTTTTTTTTGATTGGCGATACGGTGATAAGCGAATAATTTTTATTTTTGCAGCCGTATTACACGGTCCGGTAGCTCAGTTGGACAGAGCAACTGCCTTCTAAGCCGTAGGTCACAGGTTCGAATCCTGTCCGGACTGCAGTCGCAACCAGCAAAACAACGCAAAAACCTGAAATTCAATGCTTTCAGGTTTTTGTATTTAATACGATCCTCCCGTTCCGAGTTACCGGGTCGGGACTTGGAGCGACTTCGGCTGCATCCGAGTCCTCTCCAAGTGAGTTGGATGGAGAGGGAAAAGCTCGGAGGCTGAGAAAAAATATGCAGAGCTTTTTGATATGCTAAAAACCGAAATTGTCCAGGCTAAAGAGACCAGGGAGCAATTAGATTTATATGTGAAAAACGAAAGTTTTATAAAGCTTTGTGAATTGATGCAGGGGCAACCAATTACATTTAATGACAACGGAACCGAAAACACATTGATTCCCACTTGCCCTGAGGATGTTTTTGAGATTATGGCAAAACATTTTTATTCAAACATAAAACAATAGGCATGAACTTAAATTCTGTAAGTACTCCCCAAATAGGCATAACCGGAACCAGTTATAAAGGTTTTTTTGTAATTTTGGTTATTATCATAATTGCATGGCTTATTAGAAGATATTATAATTCACGAGACCCTGAAACCACATAGTAATAAGTTTTTAGCTATATTTGCAAAAAAAAACTATGGAAGCAATTATAATTTATCCGGACGATAAAATAAGCCTTGATATTTTTTTAGGTTTAGCAAAAAAACTTAAGATTAAAGTAAAACATTTAAAAGCTGAACAGCTTGAAGATTTGGCATTAATTAAAGCTATTGACGAGGGCCGAAAGACCTCTTTCACAACAAAAACTAGCATTGTAAAAAAGCTAAAAAAACAGCCATGAAAGTAAAATTTCGTAAAAGCTTTGAAAACGATATTGATACAATAGGCAACCGGCTTGTTTTAAATAAAATTTTGGCAATTATCGAAGATGTAGAACAATGCAACCGGCTTGCAGAAGTGCCAAATATTAAAAAATGAAAGGGGCAAAAACTATTTTAGAATCAGAACCGGCGATTACAGAATAGGCATTTACCTTGATACCGATACGGTTGAATTTGTTCGTGTTTTGTCGAGAGATAAAATTTACAAAGTGTTTCCAGGGTAATACTTACGTTAAATATGAACGTAATTTAAAACACTTGCAATTGTTTCAATAAATTTTTCATCACTTAGTACACCTTTTGATTATAAATATTTCATCAGCCCATCTTGTCTTTTCACCTCCCGCTCCGAGTCACCGGAACGGGACTCGGAAAATGTAATTCAGCTGCATCCGAGTCCTCTCCAAGTGAACCGGATGGAGAGGAGGTTGTTACACTAACAGGATTTTCTTTTAAAACACTTTTTAAATAGGAAACTATGCACCTCCCGCTCCGAGTCACCGGCACGGGACTCGGTGCTACTTAAATCGAAATAAAATTCAGCTAAATCCAAGTCCCCTGTAACTCAAATGGGGTTGAAATGAATTATTTCTCATATATATCTAAAATCCTGTTGAGTTCTGAGGTCAAATAAAGCGGTAACGATAACAGAGTCCAATGAATTGCCTTGCTTGAATCTTTTACTGAAATATTAGATGTAAAGTCACCGTAACCCGGAAGATCAAGATTAAATCGTATTCCAAAG
>JAGOEF010000109.1 GCA_017997855.1 Bacteroidales bacterium | reverse complement strand
CAATCCGTCGAAATGACCGATTACGCCATAATCGTTTTTAAAACCATCGACGATATTTCGTACGGGTGCATTTTCGCGGGTGAGGTCTTTGTAGTACAGTGCGTTGCCCGAGGTTGATTCGCTGGCGTAAATAATCAGGTATTTCTGATCTTCGGTTACCTCGGCTGAATAGCTTCGCTGCGGGTTGGCATTGTCTTCGTAAATAAGCTTATCGTTGGCCTGAGGTTCCCCGATGGTGTGGTAATAGAGTTTATTGTACATGTTCATACCACTCAGCTCGCTGCCTTTTTGGGGTTCGGGATAACGCGAGTAGAAGAATCCGTTGCCAAACCACGACATACCGCTGAACTTTATCCATTCGAGGTGGTCGGCTAAGTCTTTTCCGGTAGCGATGTCGCGTACAAAGATTTCGGACCAGTCGGAACCACCACGCGAAATGGCATAGGCAAGGTATTTACCATCGTCGGATACTGCCGTTGATGCCAGCGACACCGTGCCGTCTTCCGACAAGGCATTGGGGTCGAGCAACTCTTTATCTTCGCCGATAAGCGATGTTTTGTAGTATAACACATTCTGGTTCTGCAAACCATTGTTTTTGTAAAGGAAATATTTGTCGCCTTTTTTCATGGGAGCCGATTCCTTGGGGAAATCCCACAATTTGGTCAGCCTTTCGAGGATTTGCTTGCGGAAGGGAATCTGATCGAAATACGATTGGGTAACCTTATTCTGATCTTTCACCCATTGTTCGGTGTCGGCCGCCGTGTCGTTTTCGAGCCAGCGGTAAGGATCCGTCACTTTGGTACCAAAATAATCGTCGCTTACATCAACGGTTTTTGTTTTCACATACTGGATTTCGATGTTCTTAAAATCGTTTCCGCTTTTGCACGAAACTATCGCAATCGCAATCAACATCATAAAAGCTGTTTTTTTCATTTTTCTATTTTTTTGTAAAAATACACTTATTAGAATCGGTAAATTCGTGCTTAACACATCTTTAACAAAATACAAACACTTTTTAAATTTTCGGGTTGCCAATACGGCGGCTTCATGTTGTGAACAGAAAAAATGTATTTTTGCCACAAATGATTTCTTTATGAAAAAAGCTTTTGTTCTTTTATTGCTGCTAAGCATTCAGTTGATGATTTCGGCGCAGACCGATGAACCCAAAGATGTGAAAACCGGATGGAACTTCGGCTTACTGCCGGTGGTTTCCTATAACTCCGACCTCGGTTTTCAGTACGGGTTGCTCACCAATGTGTATCATTATGGCGACGGAAAGGTGTTCCCGAAGTATTACCATTCTATTTATGCCGAAGTAAGCCGCTACACCAAAGGCTCGGGTATTTACCGCCTTTTTTACGATTCGGAATACCTTATTCCGAAAATCAGACTGACTGCCGATGTTTCGTATCTGCCCGACCAGGCCCTCGATTTTTATGGTTTCAACGGCTACGATGCCCTGTATAACAGCGACTGGACAAACGATGCCAATATCACAGACTATAAATCGAGAATGTTTTATAAACATCAGCGTAATATTTTCAGGGTAAAATTGGATTTTCAGGGAAAAACGGGTATCAACAACCTGCGCTGGGCTGCCGGATACGATTTGCTGGATGTAAAAATCGGCACTGTGCCCATCGATAAACTCAATAAGGGCAAAGACCCCTCCGAAATGCTGCCCGACGTGAACCTGCTGTATGATGATTATGTTGACTGGGGTATTATTGAACCAGCCGAAGCCGATGGCGGCGTGCATCACAGCCTGAAAGCAGGTGTAGTGTACGATTCACGCGACAACGAGCCCTGTCCCATGAAAGGTATCTGGACTGAACTGGTGCTGTTCAATAGTTTCAGTAACGAATATACATTTGGCAAACTGGCTTTTACGCACCGGCAATACTTTACGATTGTTCCAAAAAACCTGTCGTTTGCATATCGCATCGGATATCAGGGCATTGTGTATGGCGATGCTCCGTTCTATCTGTTGCCCTACATGATTTACTCGTATCTCCCCTCGTCTTCGATTGACGGACTGGGAGGCAGTAAGTCGGTGCGCGGACTGATCAGGAATCGCCTGGTGGCCGACGGTGTGGTGTATGGCAATGTGGAACTGCGATGGAAGGTGGTTCGGTTTAACTTCATTAAGCAAAAATGGTATGCAGCCCTCAATCCATTCTTCGATTTTGGACGTACAGTGCAAGCCACACAAATTGATAAAAGCTTAATTCCCCCCAGTGTTAACCAATCGCAGTATTTTGCCGATGGTGCCGAAACATTTCATTTTGCTTATGGCGCCGGGCTTCATCTGGCTATGAACGAGAACTTTGTGATTGCCGCCGAAGTGGGTATGCCGGTTGATAAACGCGATGGCAAGATGGGCATTTATATCGGAATGAACTGGCTGTTTTAATATTGCAGGCAGGATACTAACCGGAACGAGTGGGGTGTGATATTCCGTCTTCCTGTAGTGAAGGGAAAGCGTAACGTGTAATCGTCAAATCCACTTCGTATACTTCAGAACAGGCTTAAAATCCGTGGGATAAATACTATCAGACCAACAATCGTTGCAGCTATGGCACCAAGCAGTACGCCCGCGGCAGATAAATCTTTGATCTTTTTAATTTTTTCATGCTTCGCGGGTGATACAAAATCAGCCAAATTTTCAATCGAAGAATTGATAATTTCTGTGACAAAAACAACTGCAATCGAAAAAACAACTGCAATCCATTCGCTCATCGAAATTTTGAAAATTATACCAGCCGCAATAACACCAATTGCAGCAATTACGTGAATTCTTGCATTATGTTCCTCTATTATTAAAATGCGCAATCCATTACCTGCGAATTTAAAACTTTTAAGTCGGTTAAATAGGGAGAATCGTTGATGTTTCATTCTTAGTTTTACCTTGTTTCAATTATATTGCCAATCGTTAAAATTATAATCCCAGCAACAAATACTTCGACTCAAAGCTCTTAGGATACAATTAAAACTAATAATTACTCCTTTTATTGTAAGCCGTGCCGGCATAACAATCATATTACCAGAAACAAAACACAATGCGTTATCCGCTACCACAGATTTAACCATGTAAACAAGCTTGCTATAAAGTTACAAATTGCCTGAAATTATTTCTGTCAATCAGGTTTGCTTCAGCCTGATATGCATCAAGAAAATTTTGAGGGAACTTAACGCTTTTGATGTTCCATTTAAACTCATATCCGGCAATTTGACCATTTTTCTCCTCTACATAATCGATTTCTTGCTGTTGTTTGGTTCTCCAAAAATACATTTTGGCAAAAGTATCTTTATAAATGTTTTGCTTTCGTCTTTCCGATATTAAGAAATTTTCCCACAAAGCACCTTTATCGCTTCTTAAATCGAGTGGATTAAAATTACCAATAATCATGTTTCTGATGCCATTATCGTAGAAGTAAATTTTACGGTTTTGTTTAATCTCATTTCGCATGTTTCGATTAAAACTATTTAATCTGAAAACGACATAGCCTTTTTCGAGGATGTCGATATATTTTTGAACTGTAGTTTTATTTATGCCAATTAGTTGCGATAACTCATTGTAATTAACCTCATTGCCGATTTGCAATGCCAATGCCTGAACCAATTTTTCGAGTATTTCGGGTCTGCGGATATCCGATAAAGCCAAAATGTCGCGATACAGATAACTATTAACAAGGTTTTTTAAGATTTCTCGTTCCTCCCCCTGGTTATTGACAACCTCAGGGTAAAACCCATACAACAATCGATTTTCGAGTTGCTGCTCCGATTTAACAAATCCGATGTTATTTTCGTATTCTTCCCAGGAAATCGGAAACAATTCATATTCCCATTTTCTACCGGTTAAGGGTTCGTTTAACTCATTCCCTAAATCGAACGACGAAGAGCCGCTTACAAATAGTTGGACATCTTTGAATTGATCAGTTATAATTTTTAAAGTAATACCTATCCCTGGTATGCGCTGCGCTTCATCGAGAAAAACATATTTGAAAGCACCAATAATTGTTCGTATTTGTTCAGTCGTTGGACTTTGCAACAAAGCCCTTGTTGAAGGATCATCGGCATCAAGAAATAAAAACTTCTTATCGCGTAGAATCGTATTTATCAGGGTTGTTTTTCCAACTTGACGAGCGCCGACAACAACAATGGCTTTGCCTGCTTTACGCTTCTCTTTTATTGTATTTTCCAATGTCCTTACAACCATATTTTTTTATTTCAAAAATACAAATAAATATCGTAATGACCAAAAGTTATGCTTTTAGGTCATTATAATGGCGAATGGTCATGTTTTTGGGTAAGACTTTGACGAATCTGTTTTACTACTTATTAGTGGGAGACTTGTAGAATATTGACTAAAACGACAGTAAGAATTGAAGGATGAAAGCCCCAAATACCCACATGCTGTAAAATATCTAAACGAACTGGTGGAATTGTGTGAATTTACTAATTTTGTTGACCTGAACCAATTATTTTGATTTACTAACTAACATTTACAGATATGAGAAAAATATTGATTGCTACCGACAAACCCTTTGCAAAAGATGCCGTTGAAGCGATTAAGGCAGTGGCCGCCGGTGCCGGTTACCAACTCGACCTGCTCGAAAAGTACACCGAAAAACAACAGCTGATTGACGCGGTTGCGAAAGCCGAAGCGGTGATTATCCGCAGCGATATTATCGACAACCAGGTGATGCAGCATGCCAAAGACCTGAAAATCGTAGTACGCGCCGGTGCCGGTTACGACAACGTTGACCTGAAATCGGCTACTGAACATGGCGTAGTGGTGATGAATACACCCGGGCAGAATTCGAACGCAGTTGCCGAGCTGGCTTTTGCCATGATGTTGTATATGGCCCGCGGCTGGTTCGACGGTGGCACAGGAACCGAATTGCGTGGCAAGAAAATAGGCATTCACGCCTATGGCAACGTCGGGAAATATGTGGCTGAAATTGCCAAAGGCTTCAGCATGGATATTTATGCCTACGACCCGTTTATTAAAGACGAAGATATTGCCCGCGACGGAGTAAAACCGCTGCATTCGGCCGAAGAGCTGTATAAAACCTGTCAGTATGTGTCGCTGCATATTCCGGCCAACGAAAAAACCAAGAAGTCGATTGGCCACGCCCTGCTTTCGGTGATGCCGAAAAACGCCGTACTGGTGAACACTGCCCGCGCCGAGGTAATCGACGAGGACGGACTGATGCAGGCTATGGAAGAACGTGCCGACCTGAAATATGTTTCCGATATTGCCCCTGTGGCTGCTGCCGCTTTTGCTGAAAAATTCGGTAAACGGGTGTATTGCACCCCGAAAAAAATGGGCGCACAAACCTCGGAAGCCAACAACAATGCCGGTGTAGCCGCCATGAAACAAATTGTAGGTTTCTTCGAAAATGGCGACAAAACTTTTCAGGTAAACAAATAGTAGATTAATCATTAAATATTTTTTGAAACGATGGCAATTGTAAAACCATTTTATGGATTGCGTCCTGCAAAAGACGTGGTCGAACGTCTGGCATGTTTGCCTTACGATGTGATGAACAGCGAAGAAGCTGCCCAGATGGCCAAAGGTAAACCGGAATCGCTGCTGCATGTTACCCATGCCGAGATTGATTGTGCTGCCGGTACCGACGTACACAGCGAAATAGTGTATAACAAGGCCGTGGAAAACTTCGAGAATATCCAGAAAAACCAATGGATGACCCAGGACCCCGAAGCCCGCTTTTATGTGTATGCCCAAACGATGAACGGCAAAACCCAGTATGGTATTGTGGGCTGCGCTTCGTGCGACGACTACCGCAACGGACTCATTAAAAAACATGAGCTTACCCGTATCGACAAGGAAGAAGACCGCATGGTGCTTACCCGCTACACGAATGCCAATATTGAACCCGTTTTCTTTTC
>JAGOEF010000108.1 GCA_017997855.1 Bacteroidales bacterium | reverse complement strand
GTTTGGAACGACTCGGTGCCTCAACCAATTATGTACAACGAAGTTGGTTTTTATGACGTGGAACTACGCTGCCGCAATATGGCCGGTGTTCAGGATATTGAACTGAAAGAAAACTATATTCAGGTTATTCCTGCAGCTGTTGAACCTCCCACGGCAAATTTCGTAGCAAATTATACGGTTATCCAACCGGGAGACGCTGTCAACTTTATTGACCTGAGCTCTGGCTTCCCATATCAGTGGGAATGGACATTCCAGGGAGGAGACCCCGCAACATCGGTGATTCAAAACCCCGAAGGTATTGTGTTTGCAGCTCCAGGTATTTACGATATTTGCCTGATTGTATATAATAACGAAGGCTCAGATACCCTCTGCCGCGAAGACTATATCGTTGTAAGTGCAACCGACCCCTGTACACAGGCACCTGAAGCCAGATTCAAAGCAGCACCCAGATTGATTACTCAGGGTCAACGCGTGTATTTCCAGGATGAATCAACCAATCTTCCTCAGTATTGGAATTGGATATTCGATGGTGGAAACCCGGCTACCGGAGTCGAAGGAAGTATAACCGGCGGTGTGCTGTACTCAGTTCCCGGCATTTATGATGTTACCCTGGCCGTAAATAACGCATGTGGCAGTGATATGCTCACTAAAGACGATTATATTTATGTTTTCTCAGGGCCTGTAAGCCTCTATTGCGATACATTGTCGAACCTCCGAAATAACGAAGGAGTAGGCATCGTAATTCCAAACCTCTACTGGGGCTTCCTTGCCGGACATAATGGAAAACGAATTAAATCGTATGCCGATAAATTTAGCGATTACACTTTTGGCGAAGTAAAATCATTAATCGTCCCTGTCGAAAAAGCAGTTTACGGTAACTATAATGCCTATGTTCGTTTTATGATTTGGGATGGTTCTAACGATACGATCGGAGAAGTGCTCGGCGAGAAAAAGATGTATATCCGCGACCTTCAGGAAAACTACAATAATGTGATTACATTTGATGAACCCGTCGAAATTAACGGACCATTCTGGGCTGGATTCAGAATTAATTATGACGATGTAAATCAGGACGGTTATTCCGATGATTTATTCGTGGTTAGTATTGCCAATCCGCGCGGAGAAATCGAATCGTATAACACCATGTGGGTACTCGATGGCAGCACGTGGAAATCGAATGTAGAAGTATTCGGTTTTGCAACTTCTACCGCTATCAGACCTCTGGGTTGCCTGGTTGATGTTCCTGACTATATGTTCGATGGCAAACTCGATGTGTATCCCAACCCCGCTAACGATATTATTACCCTGAGTTTTGGAACCGAATTTACCGGTAAGGATATCAATATCCAGATCAGAAATATTCTGGGAAATACAGTAGCCGAAATTCCAGTTTCCGGTGTATCCGGTGAGTTGAATATACCTGTATCAGGTTATGCCGATGGTATGTACCTGGTAAGTATCCTGGTTGATGGCAAAATTCTTACCCGTAGGGTATCGGTAATGCATTAAACTTTGCCCTCCTAGTACCAAAGGGACTGAAATATGCGTAAAAAAGGCTATCGGTGTAGCATCAGCCTCTGTTGGTTTATTGCCCTGATTGCAATATCGTGTAATCCAAAAAAAGGTACTGACAAGATTGGAGAACCTTTGCCCGCACGTTACGCGAAAGGCTACGCAATTTCGGTGGTAAAGGATGGATATTTGCTGAAGGTAACCGATCCGGCACAAAACATCAGCGAAACGGAATACAAATATACGCTGAGCCGGACCAATGAACCCGGGTGCATTCACATACCTGTGAAAAAAGTAATTTGTTGCAGCACCTCGCATGTAGCATTTATCGACGCCCTGGGTAAGGATGGTAGTATCTGCGCTGTATCGGGTGCTCCTTATATATATAATGGAAAACTTGTTGCAAAAATCCGTAATGGTGCATTGCCCGACATAGGCTATGGCGCCGCCCTTGATCTTGAGAAGATAATAACGATGAAACCGGACGTGGTTTTCGCTTATGGTGTCGACAACAACAGCCTGCAGGAATTTCGGAAAATTCAGGATGCTGGAATTCCAGTTGTTTGGATTGGTGAGTACCTCGAGCCCGAAATGTTGGGTCGCACCGAATGGCTGAAATTCTTTGCTTGTTTTTACGATTGTCTTCACACCGCCGGGGTGCAATTCGACAGCATTGCATCAAATTACGATGTGATAAAAAACAATGTTGCGGGAATGAATATGCGGAAACCACTTGTATTGACCGGGCTGCCATTTCAGGGTGTTTGGTATGTTCCGGGCGAAAACTCGTTCATTGCAGCTGCAATACGTGATGCCGGTGGCGAATTGCTGCTTACAAACCCGGGTCGCCGCGAAAGCAAACCGTTGAGCATGGAAGAAGTATTTGCGAAAGCCGGCAAGGCTGATGTCTGGATAAATTTGAATAATATCAGCTCACGCGAAGCCATCGAGAAATCAGATTCACGCTTCTGTAATTTTGTACCTCGCCATAAGGCCCGGATATTTAACAACAATAAACGCATGAGCGCAGGCGAAGGCAACGACTTTTGGGAATCGGGTGTGGTGCACCCCGACAAGGTGTTGAACGATCTGTTTTGTATTTTTCACGGCGAAAATTGCAATAGCGACAGCCTTTTTTATTACCGGAAACTTTAGTTTCTTTGTACATGCACATCAGCCTGCGACATAGTATTTTGTTCATTATTCTTGCCCTTCTGTTACTATTGCTGCTGGTGCTTGATTTTATAACCGGCAGTACCCCCCTTGGCTTATCTGATTTGTTCAGTTACTGGTTCAACAGCGATGCTCTGAATGATGAGACCATTATTCTGATACGTGATTTCAGAATTACCCGTGTGGTTACAGCCGTTTTAGCAGGTGCTGCCCTGGCATTGTCAGGACTGCTGATGCAGACCATTTTCAGAAATCCGCTGGCTGGTCCCTATGTGTTGGGTATTAGTTCGGGGGCAGGTTTTGGGGTTGCCCTGGCAGTAATGGGAACTTCTGCATTGGGAATCAACGCATTTGGAACAGGTGGAGGCTGGCCTGTTTTGATATCGGCTGCCATGGGGTCGGCTGCGGTAATGCTGGTAATTATTGCTGCATCACTGAAAATGCGCGATAATGTGACTGTTCTTATACTGGGGATGCTGCTTGGCGCAGTGGTTTCCGCATTGATAAGTATCATCGAATATGCGGCAAACAGCCTCAGCCTTAAAGCTTATGTTATTTGGGGAATGGGTAGTCTTTCAGCCTTGTCCTATCAAAACATGATACTGTTGGCAACCGTTGTAATACCGGTAATGTTGCTCAGCTTTTTTGCGGGCAAACCCCTGAATCTATTTCTGCTGGGCGAAGATTATGCCGGCATGTCGGGGGTTAACACGAAAAGTCTCAGACTGATTGTGTTTATACTTACCTGTGTACTGGCCGGTGCGGTAACTGCATTTTGTGGTCCCTTGGGTTTTGTGGGCATTGCCGTGCCGCACATTGCCCGTTGGATATTCCGTACCCAGAACCATTTCGTTCTTATTCCCGCTGTGTTGATTTGTGGCGCTGTTTTTATGCTTGTCGCCGACATCCTGTCGCAACGTATGGCTGCAACTGGTGTGCTGCCACTAAATGCAATTACTGCAATTACAGGTGTCCCGGTGATTATTTATATCATTATTAAAAACCAGAAAAGCTATTTTTAATACCGTGCAAAGCAATTCCCTGATACTGAATAACCTGACGATAGGCTACAAAAACAAGCCCGTGTTAAGTGCCGTGAGTGCTGCCATTGAAGGCTCTCAACTGGTTTTGCTTTGCGGAAAAAATGGTTCGGGTAAAAGCACCCTGATGAAAAGCATGCTCGGTTTACTTAAACCCATGTCGGGAGAAATTAAAATCAACGGTTTTGCTCCTTATCCAATGTCAATTGCCAAAAAGGCTGCCTTAGTCAGTTACGTTGCGGCAAAACCGGTAAATATCAACAATATTACCGTTCGCGAGATAGCCGAAACGGGCAGGGCACCATACACCTCATGGAATCATTCGATGAGTCCGACCGATAATAAAATTGTGGAACAATCGCTGGAATATTTGCAGATTGAGCACATTCAGCACAAAAACATTGATGAAGTCTCCGACGGTGAACGGCAAAAAACCATGATAGCGCGTGCGCTTGCACAGGACACTCCCTATTTGCTTCTCGATGAGCCTACAGCCTTTCTTGATTATCCATCGAAAACTGAATTAATCAGAATTCTGATTCGGCTTTCGAAAGAATTTTCGAAAACAGTGGTTCTTACTTCGCACGACCTTGATTTATTGATACCTGTTTCCGATCGGTTGTGGTTTTGCAACAATGGCGAAGTGATATCGGGAAGTTCCACAGATTTACATAAAAACCCGTCTTTCCGATTGTTTTACGATAAAACGTTGTAGATTTGTTGAGAAGTGCAGCCTTGGTGGAGTATTTTTAATCTTAGTTGAATACTATGAAATATCAGGGGAAAGATTACAGGGCAGTTTGGATGGAAGGCAGTAAGGTTTTTATGATAGATCAGAACCGGCTTCCGTGGGAATTTTCGCTAGTCTGTTTCGAAAATTACCTCGACGTTTGTAATGCCATTGTTGATATGACAACCCGTGGCGCAGGTTCGATCGGAGCTGCTGCCGGTTTTGCTATGGCACAAGCTGCCCTCAGGTCGGTTGACCCTGACTTTCTGCTGAAAGCCCGAAGCGAAATTGAAGCAACACGTCCCACTGCCCGCAATTTGTTTTATGCTGCCGAAAAGGTTTATGTGGCAGCCCTGCAATCGGCAAACGATGCATTGATAGCTGCGCATTTGATTGCTGATGAGTGTGCAGAGCAGGGACGGATGATTGGTGTAAACGGAAACAGCCTGATACAGCCGGGCGATACTATCTTAACACATTGTAATGCGGGATGGTTGGCACTAGTAGATTATGGCTCTGCACTGGCTCCTGTTTATGCGGCCCATCATAGCAATAAAAATATCAGGGTTTTTGTTGATGAAACACGGCCCCGTTCGCAGGGTGCGAGACTCACTGCATGGGAACTGCATCAGGAAGGAGTGCCCCACCATGTGATTGCTGATAATGCGGCAGCCTACTATATGAGCCGGAAGCAAATCTCGCTGTGCATAACCGGCGCTGACCGGATTGCCTGTAACGGTGACACTGCCAACAAAACTGGAACACTCTCGAGGGCAATTGCAGCCCGACACTTTGGAATACCGTTTTATATTGCAGCCCCATCTTCAACCTTCGATATAGATTGCCCTGACGGAAATAGTATTGTAATCGAAGAACGAAATGCTGACGAAGTGTTATGGCAGACCGGGCCGGACCCAAATGGAGATATCCATACAATACGAGTTGTCAATGCACAGTCAAAAGCACTGAACCCCGCTTTCGATGTTACTCCGGCCGAATTGATAACGGCTTTTATTACCGAAAAAGGCATATTTTCACCCAACGAAATCCAAAGGTTTTATGGAAGCAAGCAGTAATGATTTACAATTCAGAAAAGAAACTTCCCGCTGGATGCGGCGTCTGTATAAACAGGGGCTGACAACCTGCAGTGGTGGCAATGTGAGTATGCGCCATGGTGATTTGGTTTTTATTACAGCCTCACAAACCGATAAGGCAGTGATAAAAGCGAATCAGATTTGTGTGATTACAATAGATGGCAACCTGCTTACTTCACAATTGAAACCAAGTATGGAAACCGGACTTCATCTGGCAATATATAAATCGAACAGCGAAATTCGCGCTATCATACATGCCCACCCTAAAAACCTGTCGGTTCTGGCTTGTGCTGATGTTGAAATTTACAACCACTTTACCGGCGAGCAGCGCTATGTGCTGGGTATCCCGGCGGTGGCACCCTATCACC
>JAGOEF010000107.1 GCA_017997855.1 Bacteroidales bacterium | reverse complement strand
ACGAAAAAGACCAGCGTTCGAGCCATGGACTGTATCGTGCATTAATTGCCAATATGGTAGAAGGTGTATCGAAAGGTTTTACCATTCAGCAGGAACTTGTTGGCGTTGGTTACAAAGCTGAAAGCAATGGCCAGATTCTCGAAATGTCGTTGGGATATTCGCACCAAATTCATTTCGAAATGCCAAAAGAAATTACAGTGGAATGTAAAACCGAAAAGCGTGCCAACCCTATTATTACGCTGAAAAGCTGCGACAAACAGCTGATTGGTCAGGTTGCCGCAAAAATTCGTTCGTTCCGCAAACCTGAACCATACAAAGGAAAAGGTATTAAGTTCGTTGGCGAAGTCGTACGCAGGAAATCAGGTAAATCAGCTAGTGTATAACAAGTAAAATTATAAAGAAATGGCTTTTTCAAAGCAAAACAGAAGATTAAAAATCAAAAGCCGCATCCGGAAACACATCAACGGAACCGGAACCAGGCCAAGAATGTCGGTGTATCGCAGCAATAAGCAAATAAGCGTACAACTGATTGATGATATTAATGGTGTTACTCTGGTAGCAGCTACCTCTCTAAGCAAGGAAATTGCAGCACAGGAAACAACCAAAACCGTTCAGGCAAACATGGTTGGAAAGCTTATCGCTAAGAAAGCCCTCGAAGCCGGAATTTCTGAAGTTGTATTCGACCGCAACGGGTATCTGTATCATGGTCGGGTGAAATCGTTGGCAGAGGGAGCCAGAGAAGGTGGTCTTAAACTTTAAGAATCTAATTTATGTCGAGCAGTATAAGAAAAGTAAAAACCAGTGATCTCGAACTGAAAGACAGACTGGTAGGGATACAAAGAGTAACCAAAGTAACCAAAGGGGGACGTACCTTCAGTTTCTCAGCCATTGTGGTTGTTGGCAACGAAAGTGGTATTGTGGGTTATGGTCTGGGTAAAGCCAGCGAAGTAACGGCTGCCATTGCCAAAGGCGTTGAAGATGCCAAGAAAAACCTCATTAAAGTTCCGGTAGTAAGAGGAACTATACCCCACGAACAGGTTGCAAAGTTTGGTGGAGCACGCGTGTGGCTGAAACCTGCATCATCGGGTACCGGTGTTAAGGCCGGAGGTGCTATGCGCGCAGTTCTCGAAAGTGTGGGTATTAAAGACGTTCTTGCAAAATCGAAAGGCTCATCGAACCCTCACAATTTGGTGAAAGCCACTATGGCAGCCTTAATCGAAATGCGTGATGCCAATACGGTTGCCCAACACCGCCAAGTGAGCATTGATAAAGTATTTAACGGATAAGAATATTTGCCATGGCTAAAATAAAGATTACACAAATCAGAAGCAAGATAGGTTGCACTGCCCGTCAGAAACGAACCATCGAAGCACTGGGCATCAAAAAAATGCACCAAACTATTGAAATGGAAGCAACACCCCAGATACTGGGTATGGTTAGAGCCATTCATCACCTTGTAAAAGTGGAAGAAATTTAATTTTTAATAAAAGAAACTATGGATTTAAGCAATTTAAAACCGGCAAAAGGTTCCGTTAAAAATAAAAAACGTCTGGGACGTGGTCAGGGATCAGGAAGAGGCGGAACATCAACACGCGGGCACAAAGGCGCACAGTCGCGTTCGGGTTACAAACGTACCCGCGGTTTCGAAGGCGGTCAGATGCCATTGCAGCGTACAGCTCCTAAATTTGGTTTCAGCAACATGAACCGCGTTGAATATAAAGGCATTAACGTAAGTACCCTGCAAGCTCTGGCCGAAAGCCATCAGCTCAGCGAAATCAGCGTAAGCCTTCTTCTCGAAAACGGACTTATCGCTAAAAAAGATAAAGTAAAAATATTGGGTAACGGCGACCTGAACATTAAACTCAACGTAAAAGCCCATGCTTTTTCGAAAACAGCCGTGCAAAAAATTGAAGCTCTTGGTGGAATCGCTGAAAAATTGTAAAGAATGAAACGATTTATTGAAACACTCAAGAATATCTGGAAAATCGACGACCTGAGGTCGAGGATACTGGTTACCCTCGGCTATATAGCTATTTACAGGCTGGGTTCGTTTGTGGTTCTTCCCGGTATTGATCCGAACCAACTTGCAAACCTGAAAGCTCAGACTTCAGATGGTGTTTTAAGTCTTCTGAACATGTTTTCGGGAGGTGCATTTTCGAATGCATCGGTTTTCGGATTGGGAATTATGCCCTACATCTCCGCATCGATTGTGGTGCAGTTGTTGGGTATAGCAGTACCCTATTTCCAGAAACTGCAGCGCGAAGGTGAAAGCGGCAGGAAAAAAATCAATCAGATTACCCGCTATCTCACTGTTGCCATTCTGCTGTTTCAGGCACCCACCTACATTGCCAACCTGCATTCGCAGTTACCGGCAACCGCTTTCCTGTATTCAGGATTCATGTTTACCTTCACTTCGGTAATCATTCTTACTGCCGGGACCATGTTTGTAATGTGGCTTGGTGAAAAAATCACTGACAGGGGTATCGGAAATGGTATTTCCCTCATCATTATGATTGGTATTATTTCGCGCATGCCGTTTGCATTCGCTGCCGAAACCGTTTCACGCTTCGAAGAGCAGACCGGTGGATTGGTAATGCTTCTGGTCGAACTGATTATTCTGTTTGTTGTATTTATGCTTTCGATTGCATTGGTACAGGCTGTTCGCCGCATACCCGTGCAATATGCAAAACGGGTTGTTGGTAACAAACAGTACGGCGGAGTTCGTCAGTATATCCCCCTGAAAATTAACGCCGCCGGTGTAATGCCCATTATTTTTGCCCAGGCATTAATGTTTGTTCCGCTGATGTTTGCCGGATTTGGCGAAAGCACCAGTGGTTTCGTGGCCGCATTTGCCGACTATACCGGTTTTTGGTATAATCTGGTGTTTGCAACCCTGATTATTTTATTTACCTATTTCTATACCGCTGTTACCATCAATCCACAGCAAATGGCTGAAGATATGAAGAAAAACGGCGGGTTTATACCCGGCATCAAGCCCGGAAAGAAAACGGTAGATTTTCTCGATAGTATCATGTCGCGGATTACCCTTCCGGGATCAATATTTCTGGCTATTATTGCTATTCTTCCTTCGATGGCCATGCTTGCAGGTATCAACAACCAGTTTGCAGGCTTCTATGGAGGAACTTCATTGTTGATTCTGGTAGGTGTTGTACTCGATACTCTTCAGCAAATTGAAAGCCATCTGCTGATGAGACATTATGATGGTCTGACCAAGTCGGGCCGCATAAAAGGCCGGGGTGGAGTTACCTCAGCCATGTAGGTTTTCAACAGTTCTTTGATGATTTTTATTAAAACAGAAGAAGAGATTGCCCTGATGCGCGAAAGCAACATGCTGGTATCGAAAACCCATGCCATGTTGGCCCGCGAAGTAAGGGAAGGAGTAACGACCAATTATCTTGATAAGCTTGCAGAAGCTTTTATCAGAGATCATGGCGGCATTCCGGGATTCCTGAATTATAACGGTTATCCCAAATCGCTCTGTATTTCTGTAAACGATGTGGTGGTGCATGGAATACCGTCGGACAACATGCTGCAATTTGGCGATATAGTATCGGTTGATTGCGGTGTGTACAAAAACGGATTTCACGGCGATTCAGCCTACACATTTGTGATCGGCGATATCAGCCCTCAGGTTCAGAAACTGATTGACGTTACCCGGGAATGTTTGTTCCTTGGCATTGAAAAGGCAGTGGCGGGAAACCGGACAGGCGATATCGGACATGCGGTTCAGACTCACGCCGAAAAGAATGGTTTTTCGGTGGTGCGCGAACTGGTTGGTCACGGAGTAGGCAGGCATCTGCACGAAAAACCCGAAGTGCCGAATTTCGGTAAAAGCGGACAAGGCGTCCGGCTGACCGAAAACATGGTAATTGCCATTGAACCCATGATTAATATGGGTCGCAAGGAGGTTAAACAAATGAAAGACGGATGGACAATCCGCACTTTCGACGGGAAACCCAGTGCGCACTTCGAACACAGCGTTGTGGTGAGAAAAAACAAAGCAGAAATTTTGTCGGATTTTGAAATTATTGATAAAGAAGTAGTAAGAAATTAATAGAAGCGTATGTCGAAACAACCGTCTATAGAACAGGATGGTACCATTATCGAAGCATTGTCGAACGCAATGTTCCGGGTAGAATTGCAGAATGGTCATATCATTACTGCCCATATTTCGGGTAAAATGAGGATGCACTATATCAGGATACTTCCCGGTGATAAGGTAAGGGTAGAAATGTCGCCATACGATTTAACCAAGGGAAGAATAACATTTAGATACAAATAAAAAGATTTTATTATGAAGGTTAGAACATCAGTAAAAAAGAGGACTGCCGATTGCAAAGTCGTTAGACGGAAAGGCAGAATTTATGTGATTAACAAAAAGAATCCAAAATTTAAACAACGTCAAGGTTAAAACTAATACAATTTAAACATGGCAAGAATTGCTGGTATTGATATTCCAAGTAAGAAAAGAGGGGAAATTGCCCTCACCTATATTTTCGGTATAGGGCGTAGCAGAGCGCGTGAGATTTTAACAAGAGCCGGGGTTGATTTGAATCTGAAACCGGAGCAATGGAACGATGATCAGATTTCTGAAATTCGTCGCATTGCAGGCGAATTCCGTCTCGAAGGCGAATTGAGGTCGGAAGTTCAGCTCAACATCAAACGATTGATGGACATTGGTTGTTACAGGGGCATACGTCACAGAATCGGGTTACCGCTTCGTGGACAGAAAACCAAAACCAATGCAAGAACAAGAAGAGGTAAGAAAAAAACAATAGCCAATAAGAAAAAAGCTACTAAATAGTTAGAGTATGGCAAAAAAAGTTAAAACCACCAAGAAGCGTGTTGTTAAAATTGAACCGACAGGTCAGGCGCATATTTTCTCGTCGTTCAACAATATTATCGTTTCGTTGACCAACAACGATGGTCAGGTGATCTCGTGGTCATCGAGCGGAAAAAAAGGATTCAGGGGAAGCAAGAAAAACACTCCGTATGCAGCACAGGTTGCAGCCGAAGATTGTGCAAAGACAGCCTACGATCTGGGTCTGCGTAAAGTAAAAGTTTTTGTAAAAGGTCCGGGTGCCGGCAGGGAATCTGCCATAAGGAGCATTCACAACATGGGAATCGAAGTTACCGAGATTGTTGACGTAACTCCACTGCCCCACAACGGATGCAGGCCACCCAAGAGAAGAAGAGTTTAAAAAACATTATAACAGATAATATTTTAATTATTAATCAGTATGGCAAGATACAGAGGCCCACAGAGCAAAATAGCCAGGAAATTTGGAGAGCCGATCTTCGGACCGGATAAGTATTTAGACAAGAAAAATTATCCTCCGGGATTCCATGGGCTCAACAAACGCAGAAAGAAAAGCTCGGAGTATGGCGTGCAGTTGATGGAGAAGCAGAAAGTGAAATATACCTATGGAGTGCTCGAACGCCAGTTCCGCAAAATATTCCATAAGGCACTTATCAGCAAGGGTGTTACCGGTGTTGTTCTTCTGCAGCTTCTCGAGTCGCGTCTCGACAATTTAGTGTATCGGATGGGCATAGCCCCTACCCGTGCAGCAGCCCGTCAGATGGTTACCCACAGACACATTGTTGTAAACGGTGAAATCTGCAATATTCCGTCGAGGACTATCGTTCCCGGCGAGATTGTAGGTATCCGCGAAAAATCGAAATCACTTGAAGTGGTTTCTAATGCACTCTCCGGTCGTAACTTCAGTAAGTTTCCCTGGATTGAATGGGATAACGAAAAACTTTCAGGTAAACTGATTTCGGTTCCCGAAAGAGATCAGATTCCGGAAAATATTAAGGAACAACTTATCGTTGAATTATATTCTAAATAAAAAATTTGCAAATGGCAATACTAGCTTTTCAGAAACCCGACAAAGTTATCATGCTGGAATCAGACGATTTTCGCGGAAAATTCGAATT
>JAGOEF010000106.1 GCA_017997855.1 Bacteroidales bacterium | reverse complement strand
CGTAGGGTGAAATACTCGCTGTATACTCAAGATTTCGCATAACCTCGGTTTTTGAAAGGGTCAACAGTTTTACCGTTTTAATCTGCTTCACCGAGTCGGCAGCTGTTTGGGCATTACTATCGGAACCCTTTTTAGATCCGCACGACGACATCAACAGCAATACTACCGCTGCTCCTGCCAATAAAAATGATTTAGTTGTATTCATTGCTTGTTCGCTATTTAAAATTTACAAATTGTTTAACAGTTTATCGAAATTGTTTTTGGCCTGAAGCAGGTTCATCAGCGCCGAGATGTAATTATTCTGTGCTTTAAGGTAGTTGTCGCTGGCCTGAGTAAGCTGCAAACTACTGGCAACACCATGGGTATATTTTACTTCGGTATTGTCGTAAATACGCTTTGCCACATCGATACCACGCTTTTGTAATTCATATTGTTCTATGGCATTAATCAAATCGAAACGGTATTGCTTTTCCTGCATCAGCAATTGATCCTGCACCATGAGGCGTGTGTTTTTTGATTTTTCGAATTCAATTTTCTTTTGCTGCACTTTGGCATTTCTCATACCGCTCGAGAAAATCGGGATGGTCATGGTAACACCGGCAATATGTTTGGGGTTCATATCGAAATCGGTAGTAATCAATTTTTCGTTGTAGCTGTAGAAACCCACAATGGTTGGTGCATAGTTCCATTTTTCGAGCTGCATCATTTTCCCGGTCATTTCTTCCTGAGTCAGCAGCATTTTGTAGGTGGGATTATTTTCGAGTACAAAGGAATCGCCGGCCAATGCCTGAAAGTTGATTTGTCCAATGATGTCGTCGAGGGTTTCGGTAAGAACTATTTCGGTATTTGCATCAACACCCAGTTGAAAACGAATCAGGTTATAGCTCATCTGAACAGCGCGCTGCATCTGACTTTTGGTATTCTGGAGCATCATTACTGCCAATTCCAACTGATCCACATCTACCTGTTCGGCCATACCCGCTGCCAGCATTACCTTGGTTTGTGCCAATGTTTTGTTCAGGTTTTCGATACTGGCATCGAGTGTTTTCGACGATTCGATGGTAACCAGCGCAATATAGTATGATGATGTAACCGCTTCGATAATATCAGCCTCGGTGCTTTCGAGGGCAAGTTCAGTCAGGTGGTGTGCTATTTTGGCAATCTTAAGTCCCACCAGATACTGCCCTGAAAAAACGAGCTGAGAAACCTGAAATTTAGCCGAAGAAGAGTTGTCCATTTTGATTGTACTCGTACCGCTTCCCATCATTTGATTCAACAAACTCAGTATTTCAAGGTCGCCGGCGTCGAGCTTTGTAAAGTCGATATCGGGAGTTCCGCCTCCGCCACCAAAATTGAGTTCCACTTCGTAATTGAAAAAATCGGTATAGCCAATGCTCCCTTCGGCCTGAGGCAAACCCTGCGCAATGTTAGCCCAAATCTGCTTCTTCGAAATGGCGACATCGTATTGTGCATTTTTAAGTACACGGTTATTTTCGAGAGCAAATTCCTTAGCCTGTTTCAGGCTCAGGCTCATCGTCGCCTGCTGTTGTGCTGCCAGTGGATAAACCACAGCGGTGGTCAGCATCACAAAAATCATTGTTTTTAACTTGTTCATATACTTTCAAAAAAAATTAATTGGTCACAAAATTATTTTAACTGTAGTTAATGCGATAATGCAATCGGTAAACAGGCTATGCGTATCGGTAAAATACGAATACTTCAATTTAACCTGTTCATCAAACCTGTTATATTTATTGCAAAAAGCTCGCATGGTTCAATTTAATTAGTCCTTCGTCGGTGCAGATCCCTCTTAAATAGGGCAGAAAAATTGTTTTACCTACATTCTCTTTCGAGAATTCCTGACTCCCGTTTTTTTTGCTAGCAGCACAAAACTGCAGCGTTTGCAGCAGAAAAGTATTGGCCAGATTAATATCAATATCATTACGGAACGTGCCGTCGTCAACACCCTTTTTAAGAATCAGCATCGAAACGGTGCCATCTTTCAGCACACCTGATTCTATGAGATGACGATACACCGTATTATGATATTTTTCGAGATCTTCCATAAAAAGGGGATGAATTTTCCCAAGAACATCATGGTGATATTTCGAAAAGCCTACGATGGCTTCAATTACATTTTCCGACTGATTTATCATGGCCACCATTTTTTCGCGGTGGTATTTTACTCCTTCCTCAATGGCCTGCTGCAATAAATCGTCTTTGTCGGAAAACAACTCATATATCGTACGCTTCGACACACCCAGGTGGCCGGCAATATAGTCCATGGTAACAGCCCTTATTCCCAGCCGTGAAAAAAGTATGCCTGCTTCCTGCAATATCCGTAGTCGTGTATCCATTGTAATAAATCAGTGCGCAAAATTAGAAAACTATTTTCGTTTACAAAGTTTTCACAACAGATTTAAACAATATTTAACATTGGTTGTTCACCGAAGCTTAAAATTCTTCGGTCACGTTTTAAAAATGGGGCAAGCAGGGATGTCTTTTGTCATCATTTTTGGGACAAAAATGCCGCCAAAAGCCTTTGCCTATTTAATCCACCCGGCAATGGTCGTAATTATTCTCTCGTGCTGAAGTTGCGGTAATGACTTGATTTGCGACATGTGTGACCCACCCGGATAAATTACCTTTACTACGCCCTGATTTACTCCAATATCAGCGGCAGCTGCCGACCAAGGGTCGTACTCCCCGTACACAAGAACCACATTGCGCGCCTTCTCCTGCATAAAACGGGTCAGCTTTTTTGCTGTTTCAGGAATAAACTCAACAGTCATATCGGGTGGCAAAAATATCTTATAAAAATAGTCTTCCGACGATTTGATGGTCAGCATTTTTTCGAACGGAGTAATATCGTAGCTGTAATAACCCAGTTCACGGGCTGCCTGATAGAAAAAAGGAAAAGTAGGTTCGATTCCTTCGATGGCAAAATAATCGGGTGGACAAACCGTAGTAAGAAAGCGAAACAGCGTGGCGTCGTTAGCACCCTTATCGGGAATCGTTTCAGGATTAACCCCCCATTGCCAGAAGGCAAAAGAAAATTCGAGCACGCAATAATCGAAAATCTCGGCAATGGGCAGACGATAGGTAAGTTTGTTCTTTTTCGAGAAATTTTCGAGCAATGGAATCATGGTATCTTTGCGTTTAAGCAATTCCTTCTGGAAAGTCAGAACTGCTTTTCGATCAGCCGGGGTTCCCACCTGAGTAATAAAAGCCGCATGCCTTCCGTCGTCCACCGCTAAAGCCACCGGAGCAACATAAGCTACTGTGGCAGCCATGTCGTTAGGATAGTACATATTATACAGCAGTGCCGTTTCGCCACCTTTACTGATACCCGTTGCAATCCACCTCCCCTTATAAATATTTTTAAGCATCATGTAGATGGCATGGTGGTCGCCGGCGGCGTTTTCGGTTGTCAGATATTTATAATTCAGCGGATCAGGAACCGACTTATCGAAATACCGGTGTTCCACCACAATCTGATTTGCATTATAGAGTGACGAAAGCTCGTTTACATAGTAAGACTCCGCAGCGTATTCGGCAGAATATCCTTCTGTAACAAAAACCACCGGATTTTTGAAGCTATAGTGAGAAATAAAAACACGCTGCTCAAAGAAACCGGCATCCGGATCTTTATAGTCAATCATCTGCTTAAAAATCACCAGATATTTTTCCTTAAAGAAGTTGGTCGTTTCGAGGGTATCGATATCAACAACCCCCGGTGTTGCCATCAGATATTTAGGCAACTCGCGCGCATCCACCCTGCCGGCCGATAGCACAATAAGTACAGGTATCACGAATAAAAACAAGCGGATTCTATGTAAACCTGATGCCATAACCTGCCTTTTGATTTCAATGTGCAAGTTAACATATTGTTTAGAGTTTGTCAATAATTTCGGATTAAATTTTAAAAAAATATTAAAGCGCCTATCTGTTTATAGTTCAAGATTGATTAAACAAACCAGCAAACAAAAACTGTGTACTGAAAAAACAAGCCGGTTGCAGATTTGTAAAAATTGTAGCATCATTGCAAAAAATTTCAGGTTTTTGGATGTTTATAAGACGCACATTTTGGGCAATTATCCTGCTGATATTAACAACAGGCGTATTATTTTCGCAAAAGCGGACGGTTGAAGCAGTAAGAAGCAGCGAAAAAATTGTTGCCGATGGGATACTTTCTGAGCTTATATGGCAAACGGCACCCGTGTTTTCGGTTTTCTACACGTATCAGCCCACCAATGGCGATAAATCTGAATTCAACACCTTTGTGCAGGTTACCTACAACGACTATGCATTGTATGTTGCTGCCTTCATGCAAGATACACGCCCCGACAGCATCTACCGGGAACTGACGGTCAGAGATGACATCAACGGCAACACCGATTTGTTTGCCCTGCAGCTAAATCCGAATTGCGACGGGCAAAATGCCTATGAGTTTTATGTTACAGCAGCCAATGTGCAAAGCGATGCCCGTGTTTCGACATTCAACAACGACTATTCGTGGGATGCGGTTTGGCGAAGCGGTGTCAGCACCGACGAAAAAGGCTGGTATGCCGAATTCGAAATCCCCTGGTCGGCCATTCGTTTTCCGAAAGCGGAAGTACAGGAATGGGACGTCAACTTTTTCAGGTCGGTTCGCAGGGTGCGCCAGACGTCGTGCTTTAATCCGGTTGACCGGAACTACGGTTCTAAAACGGAGCAAATGGCGGGGTTAACCGGTATATCGAACATCGATTCACCTTTAAGGCTATCGTTTAATCCATATATTTCGGGATATATGAACCATTATTCCGAAATCAGCAAGCCAGCATGGGCGTTCAACGGCGGACTCGACATGAAACTGGGACTAAGCGAAAGCTATACCCTCGACATGACACTGATACCCGATTTCGGTCAGGAAAAATCCGACGACATCATTCTGAACCTCTCCCCATTCGAAACCTATTACGAAGAACACCGTCCGTTTTTTACCGAAGGAACCGAACTTTTCGAAAAGTGTGACTTATTCTATTCGCGGCGTATCGGGAAACAACCCGATGGCTATTATTCGATCGACACACTTACCGAGGATGGTTACACCATTATTAAAAACCCGGCACAATCGCGCCTGCTCAATGCGTTTAAAATTACAGGCCGCGACAAAAACAACCTGGCCATCGGAGTTTTCAATGCATTTACCGGGAACACCTATGCCATTGCTGAAAACCCTGAAGGAAACCGCGAAAAATTTCGCACCGAGCCCTGGGCAAACTACAATTTACTGGTTATCGACAAGGCGTTCAACAAAAAGTCGTATCTGAATATTACCAATGCGCTGGCTATCCGACCCGACAAGCATTTTGTATCGAACGTTACCGGAACAGCATTCAAAGTTATGGATAAGTTTAATCGCTTCGGTGTAATTGGCAATGCTGCCATCAGCCATGTGAACACGGGTTTATCTGGCAATAAATCAACCGGGGAACGTGCCTCACTGCAGTTTGGAAAGCTTACAGGCAAATGGCAGTATTCCTATATGGCTGACTTTTTATCGGACGAATTCAACCCCAATGTAATGGGATATTTGCAACAAAATAACCAATTCAGTCAGGATATCATGCTGGCCTGTAATTTTTATGAACCCGTGGGTCGTTTGAATGCCCTGTATAACGAGGTGTATCTGAATTACTCAACGCAGGTTGAACCCTTCAATTTTACGAGTGCTCACATTCACTTCTGGAATTATGCCCTGACTAAAAAACACCTCAGTCTCTGGAACGACCTGCACATACCCCTGAGTCCCATATATGATTATTACGAGCCCCGTATGCCGGGACGTTTTTACCTGAGGCCTGCAGAATTTTACGACCGCTTGTATTTATCGACCGACTACCGAAAGCGACTGGCACTAGACGTAATACTTCAGGGAAACATTAACGCCACCACAATGAGACGACTGGTGGTTTCACTCGAGCCCCGTGTACGCATCAGCAATCAGGTTATTC
>JAGOEF010000105.1 GCA_017997855.1 Bacteroidales bacterium | reverse complement strand
TAAAGAATATTACCGAAACCGGAGTGGCGATACCAAAGACCCGGTGTTTAATTCATGCTTCAGGCAGGTGGAAAACTATCCTTTGCCCACCGGTTATGCTCAGGGCAGTATGGGAGGATACTACACCCTGGATGAAGCGTATGCTGCACTGGACCTTATGCACAATATGTATCCCAATTTGATTACGGTAAAAACACAGATCGGGTCTTCCATCGAAGACAGACCGATTTACAGCCTTGTTATTTCTGATAATCCGGGAAGTTCTGAAGGCGAGCCTCAGGTGCTTTACACAGCCTTACACCACAGCAGTGAGCCATGTTCGTTGCAGCAGTTGATTTTCTTTATGTTTCATATTCTCGAAGGCTATGGTACTGACCCCGAAATCACCTACCTTATAAATAACACCGAGCTTTATTTTGTGCCCGCAGTGAATCCTGATGGATATTCGTATAACGAACAGGAAAATCCTGATGGTGGAGGCGACTGGCGTAAAAACCGCAGAATAGTAACTCCATTCATTGGGAATAGTGGTATTGGGGTTGATTTAAATCGCAATTATGGCTATGCGTATGCCTACGACAATATCGGTTCACAGCCTACTGTATTAAGTCCATGGTATCGCGGTTCAGCGGCTTTTTCGGAGCCGGAATCATCGGCCATGCGAAGCTTTCTGATGTCACATCAAGTTAAAATTCAGGTGAACTGGCATGCCTATGGTAATATGTTGATATATCCCTGGAGCTACATAAACCAGAGTACACCTGATTCGTTGCTGTTTCTTGCTATCTGCGATAAAATGACCGAGGACAACCACTATCGCTACGGAAATGTTGGTGAGACCTACGGATACCAAAGCAATGGTGACGCCGATGATTATTCCTATGGAGAGACCACCGAAAAGCCCAAGACCCTTTCGATGACAGCTGAAATTGGTACCAACGATGATTTGTTCTGGCCGGCTCCGGATAAAATTGACAACCTGTGCCGTGGAGCCGTTAGGCAGAACCTGAATATGGCACATTTTGCCCACGATTTTTATCTGTTCGATGATGTTAGTTCCGATATTATCGGCAGTAGTCAGGGCGAACTCCCTTTTACCATAGAATGTGTGGGGCTCGACACACCTTCGAATTTTACAATTAATTATGTTCCTCTTTCGGGCAATATCAGTTTTCAGGCCACGAATCTGCCATTTGCCAATATGAGCTTGCTGGAGAAACGGGAGGGGAGCATTCCCTATACTATTTCGGCTGCTTATGGCGATGAAGTCGCTTTTGTGGTGGAAGGCAACAATGGATTGTACACTTTCAGGGATACTATTTATAAGTATTATGGTCCGGCCACCATGCTTTTTTACGACGATTGCGAAACCATGAATCACTGGGAGGGCGACGACTGGGATGTTACCAATAGTGTTTATTTTGCCGGTAATGGTTCAATTACCGAATCGCCCGAAGGCAATTATTCGTTGTTTCAGACCTCAGAAATTGAAACGGTAGAAACTATTGATCTGTATAACATGGGTTATGCATTTCTGACATTTAAAACCCGTTATGCCATCGAAAATACCCATGATTATTGCCAGATTTCGGTTTCTAACGACAATGGAAATAACTGGCAGCCACTGTGTACGAAGCATGCCCGTGTGGGTAGCGACGATCAGGACGAAGGGCAGCCTGTATATACCGGAATAAAAACGGCCTGGTTTACCGACAAAGCCAGTTTGAACGATTATTTGGGCCAACAGATAAAAATCAGAATTCGGTTTGTTGCTGATCAGTCGAATAACAACGATGGTATTTATTTCGATGAATTCAAGGTGATTGGTTGCGACACTTCGTTGCTGGCAATCCATACGATGGCAAGCGGCGAGCTGACTATGTATCCGAATCCTGCCGGTGAAACCTGCTGTTTCGAGACATACGATTCGGGGCACTATACTGTGCATGACCTTTGCGGCAGGCTGGTTGGGGAGGGCTTTTACAGCGCCGGACGTAACTGTATTGCAACTGCCGAATGGAAGCCCGGAATTTATGTAATTCAGTTTACTGGTGCAAAAAACTATTGCGAAAAAATACTGAGGATGTAAGCGTTTATCGGGCAAGCTTGCAAAAATGGCAGTTGAAAATTGTCATGTTAATTGTATCTTTGCGACAATAAAAATCTTTGCCGATGACTTTTCAGCAGATCATGAACGACCTGAAAAACCGTATTTATAAGACGGTGTATTTTCTGCATGGCGAAGAGCCTTATTTTATTGATGCCATCAGCGATTATATCAGCGACCATGTGCTTGCCGAAAGCGAAAAGGCGTTCAACCAGACCATACTATATGGTAAAGATGTGGCGCTTATTGAAGTGATTGAAGCGGCACGTCGTTTTCCGATGATGGCTAGCCATCAGGTGATTGTGGTAAAAGAAGCCCAGAATATTAAGGATTTCAAGCTGTTAGGCGACTACATGCAGGCTCCGATGCAATCGACTTTACTGGTTTTTGCTCACAAGTACAAAAAAATTGATAAGCGGCTAAAGGTTTTTAAGGATATTGACCAGAAAGCCATATTGTTTGAGTCGTCGAAACTGTATTCGAATCAGGTTACGCCATGGATTGTATCGTATCTTGAGGCTAAGTCGAAAACCATTCATCCGCGTGCAGCTGCACTGATGAGCGAATGCCTTGGCAGCGATTTGTCACGTATTGCGGGAGAACTGAATAAGTTGCTGGTGATTTTGCCCGAGAATCAGACTCAGGTGAGCGAGGAGTTGGTGAAGGACAATATCGGAATTCACCGCGACTTCAATATTTTTGAACTGCAGAAGGCATTGGGGATGCGCGATGCATTTAAAGCATATCAGATTGTGGATTATTTTGCTAAAGACCCCAAGAACCATGCGCTGGTGGTGGTTGTCGGTCAATTGTTCGACTACTTCAATAAGTTGATTGTGTATCATACGTTGCCGGACAAAAGTAAGAACAATGTGGCTGCCGCACTGGGTGTGAATGTGTTTTTTACCGACGATTATCGTATTGCCGCAGCCAATTATTCGCCGGTAAAACTGATGCACGTGGTGTCGCATTTGCGTCATGCCGACCTGATGAGCAAGGGGGTTGATGCTTCTGCGGTGGAGGATGCCGATATTATGAAAGAATTGGTTTTTAAAATTTTACATTGATGGAATTTGTGGTATATATTGTTATTGGCCTTACGGTGTTATTCAGTTACCTGGCATGGAAAAACAATGCCCTGTTTGAGAAATACCTGTTCAGTGCCAACCGTATTGTGCATCATAAAGAATATTTCAGGATGATCAGTCATGCATTTCTTCACGCCAACTGGATGCACCTGATTGTGAATATGCTGGTGTTGTGGTCGTTTGGTAGCGCTTTGATGACGTATTTCGGCATCGTGTTTGGTTCGTTGGGTGCTTTGCACTGGTTGCTGCTTTACCTGCTTTCGATTATAGCATCATCGCTGTATAGTTTGTTTAAGCATAAAAACAATGCATGGTACAGTGCCGTTGGAGCATCGGGGGCAACTTCGGCGGTAGTATTTGCCTGTATCTTTTTCGACCCATGGAACATGATATACTTTTTTGGTGTAATTCCGATACCGGGCATTCTGTTTGGTGCCATCTATTTGATTTACAGCTATCGCGAAGCAAAACGGGGAGCCGATAATATTGGGCACGATGCCCATTTCTGGGGTGCTATGTTCGGGTTTTTCTATCCCCTGGTGGTAAAGCCAGAGTTGCTGAAGCATTTTATAAGTCAAATTACCATTTTGCCATTCTGATGAAAAATAAAGCCATATTTCTCGACCGCGATGGTGTAATTAATTTCGAAAGAGGCGATTATAACCTGTGTGTTGACGACTTTGTGGTGAACGAGGGTGTGGGAGAGGCCATCGCATTGCTGAAACAGCATGGTTTCAGGGTTTTGGTGATTTCGAATCAGGCAGCCATATCCAGGGGGCTGTTGAGTTTTGACGTGGTGGAAGCCATGCACGATAAGCTGAAGAAACATCTTGAGTTGTTTGGCACTGCAGTGGACGAAATTTATTATTGTCCGCATCACGAAAGTGTTACGCGCTGTTTGTGCCGAAAGCCATCACCATTGTTTATCGAGAAGGCGGTGTCGCGGTTTGGTCTTGATGTACGGCAATCGTATTTTATAGGTGATCGAGAGCGTGATATTGAAGCGGCGGCGGCTGCGGGTGTTAAGGGTATTTTGATTGAATCGAACTACCGACTGCCGGATTTGTGTAAACAAATAGTACTTGGTAAGCTATGATTTCACGCGCCCGCTATGTGATGATAAATGGCAATTTTTTGCCTGCCGACGGGCCTTGTCTGATGGCCGGTAACCGTGGTTTTTTATATGGCGAAATAGCACACCGTAGTATGCGGGCAGCCTCGGGAAAAGCTTTTTTCTTCGATTATTATTTCGATAGTTTACATGATGAATTGGTGCAGCGTGGTTTCAGGCTTCCGCAATTGTTTCGCGGTAAGTTGGTGGAGCACGATGTTTTTCTTTTGCTGCAAAAATGCCGCGTGTATCAGGGAGCCTGGGTCAGGATGTCGGTGTATCGCGATGGTGGGGATGGTTTGTTGTTTGGTGACGACGACTCTGTTTCGGTAATGCTGGAAGCATGGAAACACCCTCATCAGGAGTTTGTGCTGAACGAAGTGCCCGTGAAAATAAGCATCAGCGAAGATGTGATTTTACCTGAATCGGGCAGGACGATGACTGATGCAGGAAGGCTGTTGCGCAGGAGTAGTAATGACCCGCAGCACTGTTTGTTGTTTATGAACGAGCATCATCATATTGTGCAGGCTGCCGGTGCCAATCTGGTTTTGGTGAAAGGCCGCGAACTGTATTTTCCGCCCGTCGAAGCATTGGTTACGCGCGATGTAATCTGCGATGTTTTTGCCGATACGGTTACGAATGCCGGTTACCGGATTGTTGAGAATGCAATTGTTAACCCGTATGATATGGCAGGTTTCGACGAGGTGCTGCTTCTGGACTCGTTGCACGGACTACGTTGGATTGGTGCATTTGGTGAGAAACGCTACTTCAGGAAACAGGCTGATGTATTGTGTCGCTTGCTGGTTGAAGCAAGCAAAACCACCTAATTTTAACCGGATTTTTACATTTCGCGGCATACGATTTGATGCAATCATGGGAAATTTTATTGAAATGAAAACATTATACAAACTTATTTTCGGGGTAGTATTGGTGGTTGGCATGGCTTCGTGTACACAGGAACATGATGTGAGTACGGGCTTTCAGTGTAATTTTGAGCATGGTTCGTATGGCGAAAGCCGCGCAGCCTTCGGGAGTGAAAAAATATACCTCGAAGGTACTGTCGTGATGGGGCCTGGCTTGTTTTACATAGGGTTGTTCGATCCCGAGGGTAACGAAGTGTATTCTTCGATTTTTGATAATACCCTTACAGGCAGCAACAGCACCAAAACCTATTTTATTGATGCATCAGTGGATGGACACAGCGGAACCTACCTGCTAAGCTACGAAAGCACCAATGCCGAGGGAAGCCTGAATGTAAAATTGCATAATTGATTTTTTTAAGCTTCATTTGTATCACATAAATATAACTACCAATGAAAATTCTAACCTCTGTTGTTTTAATTTTTGCCTTCGCCGGTATTTCGGCTGGCCAGCAGGTAACAAACAAGGACATTAAAAAGTTCTGTAAAGGTTTTATTACCGCTGTGAATAAGCACGATCTGTCCGCCTGTCTTAATTATTTTGATAACGACTACCGCGTTGCCCAGCACGATAAGTTCCTTGGTGGAAATACGAAACAATTTGTTGAGGAATTTCTTGCCGGATATTCCGAAAAGCTGGCTCCAGATGGCAATATGTATGTTCCCGATTTCGATAATATTGGCAATATTGAACTGACTGCCATTGATTTTGCAGGTGAAAACGAGTGTTATGTGGTTTTCAGAATTACCCTTAAACACATATACCACTTCGAACTCGTTCTTACGCTTACTTATCAATTCATGTTTT
>JAGOEF010000104.1 GCA_017997855.1 Bacteroidales bacterium | reverse complement strand
ATTATATTGACCCCGGGGTTCCATGCCGCTTTTTCGTAGTGGGTAGAGAACTCGACCCGAATAATTCTTATACAGGCTCTATTCAGGGATTTACAATCTATCGTCATCAATCCTGCCCACCCGACGAAATTTCGTGGACAGGTAATATGGCATTCAACAGCGCTGTCATCCATGCCCCGTTAACAGTTACGGTAAACTTCGACAGACCGGAAATCACCACGGAAGCATTACCGGTATTCAACGAAAATACAGCTTTCAACTATTATATGAACGGAACCGGCGGAAGTCTTCCGTACACATGGCATCTCGAGGCCATTTTCGACACGACAATGAGCGCATATTCTTTCGATTATTTCGATGATATAAAACTGACCCCGGATGCCTATTTCGATGGAGCGGTAAGCTACACGCTGCCATTTGAATTCCCCTTAAACGGAAAAACATATACCGACCTTAGAATCACTACCGACGGCTATATTATGGTGGGAACTGAGCAGTTTCAGTGGCCTTATGCCCGTCATTACATGGATGATTTTTTCAGAATGGAAAAAATTATTGGTCCACACATGCGTTACAGTTTTACAACCAATCCCGATTACAACGATGGTATATGGGTAAAAGAATTTAGCGACCATGTGAGCATACGGTGGAATGTTTCTCAGGAATATTTGGAACCCTGGACCGATTGTAACTTTGGTGTAAATCTTTGGCAAAACGGGAAAATCGAATTCTTCTACGGCCCACAGTATTATAATAAAAGCGCCACAGGTTTGGCCGGAATTTCTTACGGTGATAATCTGAATTACGGACTCATAGCTAAGTCGGAAATGATTGGGAGCAATAAAATAGTCGCATTCACGCAGTATCCGGTATTACCCCAGTTACAACTTTCTTCGACCGGAATCCTCAGCGGGACCCTGTCACTCGATGAACCATACCCCGTTAGAATGGTGCTTACCGATAATAATGGCCGGTTTGTAAAAAAAGACTTTCAATTGATAACCGGGATTGAAAATGAAACGCAACAAAAAATCAGGCTCTTTCCCAATCCGGCTACCGAAAACCTGAGGATTCAAATTCCGGAGAATGAGGTAATTGGCGAAATTCAACTGTTTGACGTCAAAGGCAGCAGACTTCCACTTCAGGATATAATCTCCGGTTCTGATCATGCAAACATGAACATCAGTCATCTGAGCAATGGGGTTTACACAATAAAAATAATCACTTCAGCAAACACTTACAATAAACAATTCATTAAGCAATAACTTTTATGTCGAAAAAAATTAACCTATTGTTTGTCATGATTATAGCCGCAGGCACATTACTTGCGCAAAATCAGAATTTCGATTTGTTGCCGCTGAGCATTATGGAAAAGCAACAACTTGCTACCTTACCCGAATTAAAACTTCCACCGCAGTATGCCAATAAGGATTTGCCACTCGAGGTTGATAACAGCAGCCTAAGTTATTATCCCGGAATTTTTCTTCAGGGAGGGCTTAGTTGCGGGCAAGCTGCTGCCATTGCGCTGGGTTTCGGATACGAGATGTGCAGGGCACGCAATCAAAGTGGCACCAATACAGCCAACAACTTTCCCACGCACTTCACATGGAATTGGGAGAATGGTGGTTTTGGTTATTATGGGGTAAGCTATTATCATAGTCTTGAAGTGCTTCGTCTGGTGGGATGCCCCACGACCGCTATTTATGGAGGTACTTTTGATTCAGGTGGCGGCGGCAGGTGGATGACTGGCTACGATGCCTATTACAATGCAATGCAAAACCGCATAGTGAATGCCTGGTCAATAAAAACCAATACCGAAGAAGGCATACTCACATTAAAAAATTGGATAAACGACCACCTCGATGGTTCTGCAACCGGAGGTGTCGGCTTTTTCTATTCACAATACCAGAGCCCTGCAAATACTTTAGCAGCAGGAACCCCTCATGCAGGCGAAAAAGTAATCATCAGCTGGGGCGCTTCGGCAAATCATGGAATGAACATTTGTGGTTATAGCGACGAAGTGAAATGGGATTTTAACAACGACGGACAATACACCAACAATATCGATATAACCGGTGATGGTATTGTGGATGTTCGCGACTGGGAAGTCGGAGCATTTAAAATGGCAAATACGTACAGTACTCCCTACTATGCCTGGATGATGTACCGCACACTCGCATTGGCTACAAGCTCAGGAGGTATCTGGAACAACACCGTGAATGTTCTTGAGCCCGAAGCCAGCTATCAGCCCCAGCTTACCTATAAAATCAACATGTACTATACACACCGCAAGCGCATTAAAATCCGTGCCGGTATGTCGACTGATATTATGGCGGCAGAACCCCAGTACATTATTGAATATCCCATCATTAATTATCAGGGTGGCGATATGGGAATGCAGGGAGGAAACGAAGAAGCCCAAAAATATCTGGAATTCGGACTCGATGTTACACCATTTTTAAATTATATAAACCCTGGAAGTCAGGTGAAATTTTATTTCGAAATTATTGAAGATGACCCGGATGTTTGGGGGAATGGGCAGGTAATTTCTTATTCACTGATGGATTATATTTCGGGAACCACCGAAACTCCATGTGCATCGAGTAATGTTGATATTGTCAATAATGGAAAGACCCAATTGACCATAGTTAAAACAATTAACTATGATGATGTTAACATCACAACCACGGTTTTACCTGTTGCGAATGTATATCATGAGTACTCGCAGCAAATGCAGGCAAATGGAGGAACACCGCCTTATCGCTGGGAATTCGACCTGGATTATAATGTGCAAACTTCAACCTCAACGGTTCCTTCCGACATAACCACAAGTTTCTCAGGAAGCAGTATTCAACTACCGTTTACTGTGAATTATTATGGACGTGAATACTCGAAGATTTATGTTTCAAACGATGGATACATCGATTTCAGCGGTGAACCTTACAGTCTTCCGTATCAGCATGAACTTATGTCAACATTTATGAACCGACCCTGTATTGCAGCCTGCATGATGGACCTCAATGCCTCGGTGTACTATAAACTCGCAAGCGATTATGTTGCCATTCGTTGGGTAAGCAGCGGTGTTATCGAAACTGCCGTAAAAATTTACAATACAGGACAAATTGAGTTGTTCTACGGAACCTCGGGAATTCCTTATGATCAGGTATGGATTTCGGGAATTTCATCAGGCAATCAGGTTAACTACAATCTGTTCCCTTATACCAGTTCCCCCTATCTGCCTGCGAATCTGAAGTACTCTATGCAACCACAGACATTACCCGAAGAGTTTCAGCTTTCGCCGGAAGGATTGCTTACCGGATATCCAACACAGGAATTGCTGGCTTACAATCTGAATTTTAAAGTGTATGACAACAATAACCTTATTGACCGGAAAACGATTCCGGTATCGACCGAAGGTTTGATTGTATCCACCGAGTTTCATTCTGACGATAACAACATGCTGGAATGGGGTGAAAATGCCTGGGTTAAGCTAACGTTGCGAAATGCCACTTCAACTCCCATTACCAATCTTGATGTAAGCATAAACAGCAGTAACAATCAGATTGTTTTTACTCAGCAAGCGCAAAACGATATAAACATTGCACCGGGTCAGGAGATTGTATTCAACACAGCCTTTACCTTCAACACCTTGTTTGATTTCGAAAATGAGCAGCTGGTTCCGTTCCACATTTATGCGGTTTGCGATCAAAGCAGTTGGGACATCGACTTCACCGAGACCATTTATACGGCTCTTCTTGAGAACAGCGATCAATGGGTCGACGACAACGACAACAACCGTCTCGACATTGGTGAAACTGCCGATGTACATTTTACCATGCTCAATAGTGGCGGCTCAGAGGTTGGAGACCTTGATTTTACAATCAGCAGCAACGACCCGTTTATCACCATCAATACCAATACAGCCCACGTCGATTTACTCAATTCACAGCAAAGCAGCCCGGCTGTTTTCAATATTACAGCCAGCGATGAAGCACCTATTGGCTATCTGGCTCATTTGACAATGCAGGTTACCGGCGACCATAATTATTCGGCAACAATACCCCTCATGCTTACCATAGGGCAAATCATCGAAGACTGGGAAACCGGAGATCTGAGTTCTTATGAATGGGAACTGGGTGGCAATGTCAATTGGTTCGTAACCGACAACAATGCCTACGACGGTGCCTACTGTCTGAAATCGGGTGCTATCACGCACAGTCAGACCTCTGACCTCACCATTGCCCTCGAAGTAATTGCGTCCGGACAGATTTCGTTCTACCGCGCTGTGTCATGCGAAAACGATGCGAATAACAACTGGGATTACCTTGCATTTAGTATCGACGGCAACGAAATGGGACGCTGGGACGGCGAATTGGATTGGGAAGAGGTGAGCTATCCGGTGGCTGCCGGAGTTCACATCTTCAAGTGGCAGTACCGAAAAGACGGATCTGTCAATTCATTTCAGGATTGTGCCTGGATTGATAATATCGTATTCCCGTCAATTTTTGACGCTCCTCCCCTGCTGGTCATCAGCCACGATAGCATCGTGAAACATATGAATCATGATGAGACTGATATCGATACCATTTTTATCATGAATAATGGTGGCGGTATTCTAGATTATTCATTAGAGGTTCTGAATGTAATACCGGGTACAAGTTCGCCACGCAGCATTGCAGGAAGTACTGTTAGCTGCAATGCCAACTCATTTATCACCGGCGATCAGGTTTCATGGAATTTCTCAATTTTTAACGCATCAACCGACAATGAATGGATTAAACAGATTTATTTTGACTTTCCTTCAGGTTTCGAGGTAACTTCGAGCACCGATATCACCTGTCCGAATGGAATTATGACTACTTCGGGAACTACCGGCAATGGTGTAATTATCAGTTGGTTCGGTGAAGATGGCGACGGTTGGGGAATACTTCACAACAACACCACTGGAACAATGACAATCGAAGGTAATATTTCCGAAGATTTTCAGGGCGATATGGATATCGAATATCAACTTATGGGCGAAGGATATGGCAGCGAACCTCATACGATAAACGGAGCGGTGTCGTTGGTGAATCTGGGTCCCCCAATCGATTGGTTTGCTGCCGACCCCCTGAATGGTCAGGTTATTATCGGCGAAATCGATACCATTCTTGTAAGCTTCGATACGCAAGGCATGGAGATGGGTATCTACGAATGCATGCTCAAAATATATTCTGAAGTCGACACGGTATCGCTCCCCGTAAAACTCTATGTTGATATGGGTGTTGATGTGCCGGTTGTTGATGCAGCTAATTCTATCAATGTATTTCCAAACCCGTCGGCAGACCGGTTCTATATCGAAGCCGGTAATTCAAACGAACCTGTAGCAATCGAAATCAGTGATATAACGGGTCGGAAACTATGGCAATCGAATGATTGGGGGGGTGTTCAGATGGTTTGGGTTCCCGATGAAGGCATTCAGTCAGGGGTTTATATGCTGACAATTCACACAGAAGGAAAAACAATTACCAAAAAATTATTTTACAACCGGTAATATTTTCAGTCTGTTTTTAATTTGATAGGAACAAAATTCAACTTGTTATAATTGTTGAATTCAGGATTGATTTTAGTCTATTTTTGCAGATATTTTAACACAATGAGAAAACTATCGTTAGCATTGATTTTGATTATCGGATGGCAGTTTTTGAACGCGCAGGAGCAGACCTGGCGTTGTGCCACCCCTGAAATGAACCGAATTGAACTGGAAAAAAATCCACAGGCCCGTGCAGACCGTGAAGCCCTTCAGCGTTTTGTTGATGATTTTATTCGCCAGAATCCTAAAGACGATCAGGTATATGTGATTCCTGTTGTTTTTCATGTAGTTCACTATTACGGTCCCGAAAACATTTCGAAGGAACAAATAGAAGATCAGATCCGTATTCTGAATAACGATTTCAGGAAACAGAACTCCGATACCGTTAACATTATCGCACCTTTTAAAAATCTGGCTACCGACAGCCATATCGAGTTCAGGCTTGCCAAACTTGATCCGAATGGAAATTGCAC
>JAGOEF010000103.1 GCA_017997855.1 Bacteroidales bacterium | reverse complement strand
GCCCAGCACAGCAACAAACGTCATTTGCTCACTTTACGCAAAGCAGTGCCACGTATCGCTTTCATGGCCGAAGAAAGAAATAATTTCGGGCTGGGGGTGAAGGTGGTACCGGTGGGAATATATTATAGTAAATACAATACATTCAGAACCATAGCCCATGTCAGGTATGGCATTCCGGTAAGCATTAGCAAATATGCAGATTTGTATCGAGAAAACGACCAGAAAGCATTTCTTGCCCTTCGCGACGAAATGGCCGGACAACTCGACCGTCTGGCTATAAACATCAGAAACCTGCAGATGTATGATATTTACGAAAGTGTCAGGGCTCTCTATGTAAAACAACTGATTAAACGTTTCCAACTGGGCAAACTGACCCAGATTAATCGTTTCAGGGCCGATAAAATTACCATTGCAGCCCTTGATGCATATTCCGAGAACGATCCCCAAGGAATGGACAAGCTTTGTAAACAGGTAGAGGAGTATGAAAGCCTGAAAAAACAATACAGTTTATCGGACCAGAGTATCGAAAAACCCAGACTAAACCTTTTCAGACTTATTGCTTCTTCCTTGCTGTTACTGCTTGCTTTACCCGTATTTGCCTTTGGTTTGCTGAACAATGCACTGGTCTATTTTATCCCCAAATTGCTGGTGCTGAAAATTAAAGATATGCAATTTCACAGTTCGGTAAAATTTGGTTGGGCAGTATTTGTTGCTCCACTTCTTTATGTTCTTCAATCACTTGTATTTGCATTGATTTTCGACACATGGCTGTGGGCATTGGTCTATTTACTCAGTTTGCCGCTATCCGGATTACTGGCTCAGGCTTACTACGAATGGCTGGCATTGATCATCCGTGATTTCAGAAAGCTGAGACTGCGAAACACCCGACCGGCAGAATTTCGTAAAATGATTAAGCTCCATCACAGTATTGTGCTGCAATTGAACCGGATAACAGCAAAAATGCCCAATACTCAATAACATCAGGGCATCTCAGGCAAATTGCCTGCTACTATTCAGGTTTACCGGCTTCTCTTTGAAATTTGCGCAATTTAAGGCTTGATTTTCAACAAAAAAGGGAACCGTTCGGTTCCCTTTTCCAATATTGGTATGTCTGATTTATTTTGTATGCAAATATTTTTCGACCAATGCGGCAATTTCATCGTTCTTACCATACAGGCGTTCACTTAGATTCTTATCATCGAACGCCATCAGCTTTTTAATGGTGTTGTCAATCAGTCCTTTCGGAAATACACCGGTTGATTCGAAATATTCGCGTTTTTCCTGCAGTGCAAGAGCCGATTCGTGACACGAAGCAGGAAGGGCTTTCAACTGAGCCAGACGGGCTTTGTGTTCTTCTTTAAAAATATTTACGTCAACATAGAGTTCCTGTGCTTTTTGCAATGCATTTTCCATACGGAATCCGGCCAGTGCAGCAACAATTATTGCAGACAGATAGGGGTATAGGTCGGCCGACCCGTCTCCACTTCTGATTTCGAAAGTCTGTTTCGAAGTTCCTTTGGATAAATTAGATTTATCCTGTGGATTTACCTGATGAATTATATCGTCGGCACCAATCCAGCCCAGGGGTACACGAATCAGCGTGCTGCGGTTGCGGTCGCCCCAACAGATGTTGGTAGGCGCTTCCTGATGGGGAACCAGGCGGAGGTAGGAGGTCGGTATGGTATTGCCAAAAGCAGTGAGTGCATCGGCATACTCGAGAATACCCGCTATCATGCGACGTGCTGTTTCACCAAGTTTTCCGTTTTCAACCAACTGATTGATACCGTCTTTGGCTGCCATCATGTGAATGTGCAGGCCACTACCGGCTTTACCCACCGTGATTTTTGGGGCAAAACTTACATTTACTTCGTAGTCGTCAGCCAATTTCCGAATTATCCACTTGGCAATTACCAACTGATCAGCAGCCGTTTCGACCTCACAGGGTAAAAACTCAATTTCCTGTTGTTCATAATAAGTGCTGCCCGTTGTGAAATTGCCTACTTCGGAATGCCCGTACTTAATTTTACCACCACACTGCGAAATGAGCTGCATGGCTTCTTTGCGGAGAAAATCGAATTTGGTAAACGGATCCGATTCGTGATATCCTTTTTGGTCGGTAGCCGGAAATGCTTTGTTTTCTTCGGCATCCGCAATCACATAATATTCCAGTTCACCCAGCGCCATAAAACTAAAACCGGTTTCGCTGCGGAATAAATCAGCGGCTTTTTTTAGCATATACTCGGGTGCACTTTCGAGGGGTTTTCCTTCGAATGTGTAGTAAGAGCACAAAATGTCAAGCGTGGGAACTTCTTCGAAAGGATTGAGAAATGCCGTGCTATACCGAGGTATTACATATAAATCGCTCGAGCCGGCTTCGATAAACGAAAAAAGGCTGCTACCGTCGACACGCTCGCCATGGGTTAAAATATCTTCAAGATGTTCGAGGCTGTTGATAACAAAATTAAGCGATTTCAACCGCCCGTCTTCAGCCACATACCTAAGATTCAACATTTCAATATCGTGATTTACTACAAAATCGATAATGTCTGCCCGTGTAAACTCTTTCGGTGACTTTTGCAGGTATTTAACCAGCAGGTTTGGATTCAGTTCAATTTGTTGTTTGTTCATAATTTTAACTATTTTCGCATATAATTTTGTAAAATTAAAAAATCAAACGAAATTTTCCTATGAGGAAAGCCGTTTTTAGACAATAAAAGGTTTTACATCATGTTTTTTGTGCTTTCGAAAATATTGAATTTTTTGTTGATGCCTTCGGTATGGCTGGTTATTCTATTTTTATTGATTATCTTCCTGAAGAATTTACGCATACGGCGTCGTCTTTTTATTGTCGCCGCCACGCTCTTGCTGTTTTTTACCAACCCGTTTTTTTCGAATTTGGCCATGAAAGCCTGGGAGGTGAAGACCACTGCAAAAACTGAACTCAAACCGCATTACGATTATGGCATTCTGCTCACGGGAATGATGTCGTACGACGGCAAATACGACCGTATTAATTTCTGGCGCAGCAGCGACCGGCTTTTGCAGACGCTGGACCTGTATTACGATGGTACTATCGAAAAGATATGTATTGTGGGTGGTTCAGGCGACCTGCTCAATCAGGATGAGAAAGAATCGGTAATTCTGCGCGATTACCTGCTGCACATTGGTATTCCTGCCGATGATATTCTTATCGAATCGGTTTCGCGCAATACCCGCGAAAATGCGGTGAATGCAGCCCGGATGCTTAATCCACAATCCGCACAAAACTCATATCTTTTAATAACCAGTGCCTTTCACATGCGCAGGGCAGCCGGCTGTTTCCGCAAGGCAGGTTTTAGCTTCGATGTGTATGTAACCGACCGCTATGCTGGCCCTGTTACGCTTAAACCGGATCGGTTCATCCTTCCCAAAGCTTCGGTTTTGCAGCAATGGACGCTTCTTATTCACGAAGTTGCGGGTTACATAATATACCGCATGGCCGGCTATTGCTGATACAGTCTATTTGCAACTATACCTCATTGTATTTGTATGTAATAAAAAAAGCGGCTGAGGCCGCTTTCTGTAATAACTGTTTTTCTAAATATCAAGCTGACGTACGCTGTCAATCACTGTTCCATCTACCCACTTGATGGCAGCCACCACATTGTCTTTGTAACGTGGTTTTTTGGGTATGCCACACAATGCATCGGCTTCTGCCTTGAGCTGTTCGATGGTTTTCAGGGGTAATCCTGAGCCTTTTACTGCATCAAGGAGATCCAGACGTTTCGGGTTGATGGCAATGCCACGTTCGGTAATTATCACATCAATCATTTCACCGGGACCAACCAGCGTGGTTACTTCGTCAACAATTACAGGAATGCGGTCGCGGAACAGGGGCACGGGTAAAATCACGTTACGGGCGTGCAGGCAGTTTTGCCATCCACCGATACCATGTAAAAGATAACCATCTGAGTGGGTCACAACATTTCCGTTGTAATTCAAGTCAACCTCAGTTGCACCTAAAATCATTATATCCATCATCGAAGTGAGATTACCTTTCGAATGGAAATTATAGGCATTAAAAACGGGGTAGTGGTGGTGGTTGGCATTGCGACTGATAGAGGCTACAGCATCAAGGTCGAAGGCCTGTGCATCGAGAATGTGTTTCATTGTGCCTTCTTCGAGCATCTGAACCATATATTTTGTGGTTCCGCCAAAACCAAGCTGGCATGCCTGTCCTTTGGCCTTGAGTATCTGATGCATGTAGTAGCCAATTGCCAGCGAAGTACCTCCGGCTCCGGCCTGCATGTAGCAACCGTCGCGAAGCATCCCCGTAACTTCGCAGAATTTTGCTGTAAGCTCGGCAATCAGCAGGCGGTCGGGGCTACGTGTGATGGTGGTGGTTCCCGAAACAATTTTCTCTGGCATCCCGATTTTATCGACTACCACAACAAAATCAACATAATTACCTTCGATGAGCATGGGGAAACAGGGCACTGGAACCAGATTGTCGGTAACCACAATCACTCGGTCGGCATACATATAGTCGGCTTTGGCATAACCGAGAACACCGCATGCCGACGGGCCTTCGGTAGCTGTGGCGTTGCCAAACATATCGGCACTGGGGCAGGCAATCACGGCAATATCAATTTTTACTTCACCATCCTGAATGGCCTGCACGCGGCCACCATGCGAACGAAGAATGGCAGTACCCTTCATTTTACCTTCCGAAACGGCGCGTCCCAGTGGTCCGTTCATGCTCCCCTCGATGCGGTTAATGGTTCCGTCGATAAGATAACTTACCAGCGGGTCGTTTACCGGAAAGGAGGCAGACGGCAGCCACACCAGGTCTTTAATACCTTTATCGTGGGCCAGATCGAAAATCATATTGCTCACCATGTCGCCATCGCGCAGGTGATGATGAGTCGAAATGCACATACCATCGCGCAGACCACAGAGTTCGAGCGCTTCTTTGAGCGATTTTACCACTTTGTTGCCGTCGTCGGGATAGTCTATACAGCTGGGAATGGGCGGAGCATATTTGCGGCCTTCGGGGCGATGTTTTCCTACACCTTTGAACGGAACGGCCGGCTGACCGTTGATGCTGTCGGGAACCATGCGTCCGGCAGCGTTTTTTATCATATTAGCTGACATAATTATCCCTCCAGTTTTTATCAATAATATTTAAGTTTATCGCCAGGTTGATGGTGCGTTCTGCACGTTTAACCACAGGCGGGTCAATCATTTTTGAGCCAAGCGAAACCACGCCGAGTCCGGCTTTTTCGCCTTCGATGGCAGCATTTACAATCTTCATGGCCTTGTCGAGTTCGTCGGAATCCGGGGCAAAGCACTCCTGAATTACGGGTACCTGACGTGGATGTATGCAGCCCATTCCTTCGAAGCCAAGGGCTTTTGAGCTTGCCACATTTTCGCGCAGTCCGTCCATGTTGTCCACATCGCTGTATACCGAGTCGATGGGCTGAATGCCTGCGGCCTTGCAAGCATTTACCATTCGGTAGCGGGCGTACAAAGATTCGGTGCCTTCCTGTGTCCGTTTGGTTCCAAGGTCAGCAGTAAAGTCTTCGAGACCTATAGCCAATGCAACTACGTTGGGTGTGGCCTTAGCCAGTTCAAAAGCCATTTCAACACCCAGTGCGCTTTCGATAATAGGCATCAGGAACACCGGATGGTCTTTGAACTCGGGGGCTTTGCAACGGGCAATGCTTGCGTCAACCTGCTTCAGATATTCTACACTTTCGCATTTGGGTACCAAAACGAGGTTCACGTTTTGCGGAATTACATATTTCAGGTCTTCGAGACCACGTTCTCCCTGATTGATGCGCACCATGCGTTCGGCTCCAAAGAGGTCGATGCAGCGCAATACGTTGCGGATGAGCAGCCGGGCTTCGTCTTTTTTAGCCGGGGCTACCGAATCCTCCAGGTCGAGGATAATACCATTGGAACCATGCAGGCCGGCGTTGAGCATCATGGCTGGTGTATTTCCCGGAAGATAGAGGCGGGTAAACCTGAAGATATCACGGCGGGTGGAATATTTGTTCTGCGGAAGA
>JAGOEF010000102.1 GCA_017997855.1 Bacteroidales bacterium | reverse complement strand
GTGAAACAAAAAGGAGCCATTTCGTTAATACATCAATTGCGAATAGAAGAAGAATGACAGATTTGCTGAATCTGCGCCGGCTAATCGAAAGCGCATATCTCGAAGATGTCGGCAAGGGCGACCACACCTCGCTGGCCTGTATTCCGGCTGATGCCGAAGGAAAAGCACGATTATTGGTAAAACAAGCGGGTATTTTGGCAGGCGTTGAGATTGCTGCAGAAGTGTTCCGCTTTTTCGACCCTGATATCAGCCTCGATATTTATATTGGCGATGGTCAACGTGTACAACCCGGCGACGTAGCCTTTATTGCCAAAGGTAAATCGAGATCCTTGCTGACCTCGGAGCGCACCGTACTGAATTTTATGCAGCGCATGAGCGGTATTGCCACCGAAACCCGCCGCTATGCCGAAGCCGTAAAGCAATATAAAGCCAAAATTCTTGATACCCGAAAAACCACTCCGGGCATGAGACTCATCGAAAAAGAAGCCGTTCGCCTCGGTGGCGGGGTAAACCACCGTATCGGGCTTTACGATATGATTATGATTAAAGATAATCATGTTGATTTTTCCGGCGGAATATCACAAGCCATTTCGCGCGTACACCAATATCTCAGCGAGAACAATCTCAACCTGAAAATCGAAATCGAGGTCCGCAATTTTGAAGAACTCAGTCAGGTACTCAGCACCGGCGGCATTCACCGAATTATGCTCGACAATTTCAGCGTGGGCAACACCCGCTTGGCTGTCGAACAAATTGCGGGTCGTTACGAAACCGAATCATCGGGAGGTATCGGTCTGCACAATGTCAGCGAATATGCAGCTGCAGGCGTCGATTTCATTTCGATCGGGGCACTCACACACCATATCAGCAGCCTCGATTTAAGTCTAAAAGCTTTCTGATGAAAGACCGGCTAAAAAAGCTAATAGTCCATAGGTTTAAAAAACCAGCCGATTGGCTAAAACGCCGTTCATTACCCGGCTTCGACGGATACCCGATTTACGATGTTGGTCTGTTTTTCGTGAAAGGATTGGTCAGGGGAAATCTCGGCATCAGAGCAGCCGGCGTTGCTTTCAATATTTTTTTATCCTTGTTCCCTCTTATCATTTTCTTCTTCACGCTGATACCCTATATACCCATTGAAAATTTTCAGCAGGAACTGCTCGATTTTATTAATGGCGTGCTGCCCGATGAAGCCTACTCACTGTTCAGCACCACCATCGAAGATACCGTTATCAAACAGCGCGGCGACCTGCTGTCGCTGGGGGTAATCATGATGCTGTTTTTCTCATCAAACGGAATCATGGCTCTTACCGATGCCTTTAATGCTACCTACCATGGACTCGAAACCCGATCATTTTTCAATCGAAGGTTCATATCGATAGTGCTGGTTTTGATACTTTCGGTTCTGCTCACATCCGCCATTTTTCTTATTACGGCCAGCGATTGGCTGCTGAATGCCCTGATGAATGTTGAATTCCTGAAAAGTACCTGGATTTACTTTTTTATCAACCTGCTGAAATGGGTTATTGTAATTGCGCTGTTTTTCTTCTCAACATCTTTTCTCTATTACCTGGCTCCCTCTCGCAGAAACCGGTTCCGGTTTATTTCGCCCGGGGCAACACTCGCCACAATTATTCAGATTGTAGCTACTCTTGCTTTTTCATATTATCTCAACAACTTCGCCCAGTACAATAAAATTTATGGGTCTATAGGTACCGTGATGATTGTAATGCTGCTGCTGTACTTTACAGCTTATGCACTGATTGTGGGGTTTGAGCTCAACGCAAGCATTAACGAAAACAAACGTACTAAGCCCATTCGTTTCAGGGTACAAAAAAAACAACCCTGAAAACTGCCGGGGTAGGCAAATCAGGGTAGTTTTGGGCGGCTGAAGTATTGCCGCACGGGTTAAGATTGCTGGTTGCTGAAGTAATCAAACACAGTTTCTTTGTTGCAGTCGTTCACCGTAAACAAAAACTCTCCGTTTTTGTAAACAAAATAATGATATGAATTTCCTACCGGCGAACAACTCGGAATATTGCGCAGCATATCGGCTTCAACCCTCCAAATCGCATATTCGCCCCGGGTTATTACCAGTTCCGATTGAGCCAGTCCCGACTTCGACCATGGCATTTCGAGGGTATTTACAACCCGTACTTCAGGCTTCATAATTGCCGGCATTTCGCTGCTTTCGCTACCTCCTGTCGAGCTACTGTTAATAATTAAAGTATCGCTTGCAAATGTTGCAATGCTGCCTAATAAAAGGACAGCGGCTATAGTCATCAAAATTTTTTTCATTGTTTTAGTTTTTTAAGGTTAACAATATTATTAGCGGTTTGTTTACGCCACAAAGATAGATACGTCCTATTGCAGAATGAGTTAAGACATCGTTAAACAAAACGCCGAATACGTTAATCTTGGTTAAGAAGCGTTAACAACTGTTAAAACAAATCGCGGAAATATCTTTAAGAAGAAGTCGAAAGCCTTGCCTTCAGAGAGAAAACTTAATTTACACGGCTCATCACAAACAAAGTACCCAACCCGGCAGCAATGCCTGCCACCGAACCAAAAATTGAGCGTTTAAGTATTTTAGTTTTACCGTGCTGCTTATAACCATACACAAACAATTCGTCGCTGGCCTGCGTGGGATAGTGCTTCAACACGTATGCATTGCAGGGTTTAGCAAACGAAATACCCACATTGTAGGCAATGGGTAAACACAGACCGAGCATAGGGTTAACGGGCATAAGCATACTGCCGTAGCCTACGGCAAAACCTGCCAAAAAAGGCCAAACAGGCTTGTAGTCCTTATAGGCTGCCGATTCACCCTGCACCACATAGCGCATTTCGAAGGTCGAGAACTGTTCTGCATCCTGTGGCTTATAAATAACTGTTTCAACATTGGATACGTTGCTTACCGAAAAAACTTCGCTGCCATCGAGTAAACGCAACTTTTGCTGACCTCCTTTCATACCTTTATATTCCAACAGATTCAACACCGAATCGTATCGAAAATCCGCAGCCGAAATTGTCTTTCCATTAAGCAGCGTAATGGTGCACTGTGCATTGAGCCCGGTTAAAATACCCAGTAAAGCAACACACAAAACCGTAATTCTTTTCATCAGCAGGTATATTTCTTACAAAAAAAACAAAATATTGCCAATTGTCAATATGTATTGTTGCAGTATTTTTTAAATTTACCGCTCATTAAAAAATAACACTTATAATTAATAAATAACATGAATCATAATTTTGTTGAACGGCACATTGGCCCGCGCGATGGCGAAATAAGCGAAATGCTTGAGGTTATAGGAGCAAAATCTTTGGAAGACCTGATTGATCAGGTAGTACCAAAAGCCATCAGGTTACCCGAGGAACTGAAGCTCCCCGAAGGTATAGCTGAACATGAATTTCTAAACCTGATGGGCGAAGTTGCTGCCAAAAACAAGATATACCGCAGCTTTATCGGTCGTGGTTACTACGGCTGCGCTATGCCCTCGGTAATAAAACGTAACATCTTCGAAAATGCAAGCTGGTACACATCCTATACACCCTATCAGGCCGAAATTTCGCAGGGCCGTCTCGAAGCACTGCTCAACTTTCAAACCATGATTACCGAACTTACAGGAATGAAAGTATCCAACTGCTCCCTGCTCGACGAAGCCACTGCCGGTGCCGAAGCCATGAGCATGATGCTCGAAATGCGCTCGCGCCAGGCCATGAAAGAAGGCCGCAACCAGCTCTTTGTCGACAACCGGTTGTTCCCCCAAACCATCGATGTGTTGAAACTGCGCGCCAAACCCATTGGTGTCGAAATTGTTTTCGGCGATTTCGAAACAGCCGCTATGAGCGACAAAACCTTTGGTGCCATCGTCCAGTATCCGGCTGCAAACGGAGAAATTTACGATTACAAGGCTTTCGCCGAAAAACTGCATGCCAGCGGAATAGCCCTGACGGCCGTGGTTGACCTCATGTCGCTGGCTATTCTCGCACCTCCATCAGAATGGGGTGCCGATATTGTTGTGGGTAGCTCGCAACGCTTTGGCCTGCCGCTGTATTTCGGTGGCCCGCATGCCGGTTTCCTCGCCACCACCGACGACAACAAACGCAAGATGCCCGGACGCATTATCGGCGTGTCGGTCGATAAATTCGGAAACACTGCCCTCCGTATGTCGTTGCAAACCCGCGAACAACATATCAAACGCGAAAAAGCCACCTCGAATATCTGCACCGCTCAGGCACTACTCGCCACCATGTCGGGAATGTACGCCGTTTATCACGGACCCGAAGGCATTAAAGCCATTGCCCAGCACATTCACAATTCGGCAGCCACACTCGCCGGTGTTCTCACAAGTCTCGGTTACACCATCAAGAATAATAACTATTTCGATACACTCGTGATTGCCCTTCCCCAGGGAGTCAGCATCAACGATATTAAAACCTGCGCTAATGAACAGAAAATAAACCTGTTCTACCCGGGCGACAACACCGTATCGCTAAGTACCGACGAAGTTACCAGCCCCGGAGAACTCAACACACTGGCAGCCATATTTGCTACAGCAGCAAACAAAAAAGCCCCGGTAATTACTGCAATCGATGCAAAACCGGTATTCGACAAAGCATTTATTCGGAGTTCCGATTTCATGAAGCAATCCGTTTTCAACACTTTCCGCTGCGAAACCGAAATGATGCGCTACATCAAAAAACTCGAACGCCGCGACATCGCACTTAACCACAGCATGATTCCACTCGGTTCATGCACCATGAAACTGAACCCCGCTACTTCGATGCTGGCGCTGAGCTGGGACAATATGGCCAATATCCATCCCTTTGCTCCTGCCGATCAATGGCTGGGATACAAACAAATAATTGACGAACTGGAACACGACCTCGCCATAATCACCGGTTTTGCCGGAGTAAGCCTGCAACCCAACTCCGGGGCATCAGGCGAACACGCCGGTCTCATGGTAATTCGGGCCTATCACGAAAACAACGCACAATCGCACCGCAACATCTGCCTGATACCTGCCTCGGCACACGGTACCAACCCCGCCAGTGCTGTAATGGCCGGCATGGAAGTGGTAGTAGTAGCCTGCGACAACAATGGGAACATCGATGTTGACGACCTGAAAGCAAAAGCCGAAGAACACAAAAACAACCTGGCAGCCATAATGATAACCTACCCTTCGACCCATGGCGTTTTCGAAAGCCGTATTCTCGAAATGGTAGAAATTGTTCACAACAACGGAGGCCTCGTATATATGGACGGTGCCAATATGAATGCACAGGTAGGGCTTACCAATCCGGGCTTTATCGGCGCCGATGTTTGCCACCTCAACCTGCATAAAACCTTTGCCATTCCTCATGGAGGAGGCGGTCCGGGCGTTGGCCCCATTGCGGTTGCAAAACACCTCGTCGATTTCCTGCCCGGCCACACCATGATAAAAACCGGTGGCAGCAAAGCTATTCATGCTGTAGCCGCAGCCCCGTACGGAAGCGCCGGAGTACTTGCCATCACCTACGCGTATATCAAAATGATGGGAGGCAAAGGATTGAAAAAAGCCACCGAAATGGCCATTCTCAATGCCAACTACATTGCCTCAGCCTTAGAAGGCTACTACAAAGTGCTTTATACAGGCGAAACCGGCAGATGTGCCCACGAAATGATACTCGACTGCCACGACTTCAAAGAACGCTACGGTGTGGAAGCCGCCGACATTGCCCACCGCCTGATGGATTACGGCTACCACGCTCCCACCCTCTCCTTCCCCGTTCACGAAACCCTGATGGTAGAGCCCACCGAAAGCGAAAGCAAACAAGAACTCGACCGCTTTGTCGAAACCATGAAATCAATCAGGGCCGAACTCGAAGAAATCTACAACGGTAACTCCGACAAAGAAGACAACCCGGTAAAGAATTCACCGCACACACAATTCGAATGCACGGGCAGCGAATGGGCACACCCCTATTCCCGAGAAGAAGCCGCCTATCCCCTGGCATGGATCAAAGACAATAAATTCTGGCCCCACGTTGCCAAAATCGACAATGGCTATGGCGACCGCAACCTTGTCTGCACCTGCGACCCCATCGAGGCATACATCAAATAACCCGTAGAGACGCGACAATTCGCGTCTC
>JAGOEF010000101.1 GCA_017997855.1 Bacteroidales bacterium | reverse complement strand
CTGAAGCAGGGGCTCGAGGTTCAACTCTATTTGCACCTGATTGTGCGCGAGGATGCGCATACCCTGTACGGCTTTGCCGAAAAACAAGAGCGTGCTGTGTTCAGGCAGTTGATTCTGGTGAATGGAATTGGCCCCAACACAGCCCGTATGATTCTTTCTTCGCTCAGTCCCGATGAGTTGATAACCGCCATTGCCACCAACAATATCGGTGTTTTGAAAACCATCAAAGGTATCGGGCAGAAATCAGCAGAACGAATGGTTATCGAACTGAAAGATAAAATCGGTAATATTTCTGTGGATATTTCACAAAATTTTAACGCTTCGGGCAATAGTTTACACGATGATGCGTTACAAGCATTATTGATGCTTGGTTTTAATAAATCGGCCATCGATAAAGTGTTGAGGAATATCCTGAAAGATGGGGCCGCAGCATCGGTGGAACAAGTGGTTAAGCGTGCTTTAAAGGAACTTTAAACGATTTGGGTTTGATTGAGAAAATTGTAAAATATTCACTGGGTGTTGCTTCACTGATAACGCTTTTGGCGGTTATCTTTCCTTCGAATGCCACCTTGTCGGGCGATAATTCGTTGCGCTACCTGTTAGAGCAGAATTCTACTCCAATTGACGATACCATAAAGGATGTTGAACTGCCTTTTCCGTTTGCAGCTGACGATGGAATTCCATTTACCCCTTCCGACAATTCGCCGCTTTATGGCAGCGACCCTTCCAATATTCAGGAAGATATCGAATACGACCCTGCCACGGGTGATTATATTTTCCGTCGGCGTATTGGTGGCCGTGATATTGAAACGCCCTTTTCATCTTCGTTCGATGATTATCTGAAGTATGATGCAGCCAAATCGATGCAAAATTATTGGCGTCAGCGTGCGCGCAGCGAATCGGTGGAATCCTACAGCTCGCTTATCCCCAAACTTCAGGTGGGAGGCGAAGTGTTCGACCGTATTTTCGGCGGTAATACCATTGACATTCGTCCCCAGGGTGCTGCCGAGTTAAGCTTTGGCCTCAATATTTCATACGTCGATAATCCAACCTACCCCGAAAATATCCGCAGAAATGTGGTGTTCGACTTTGACGAAAAAATTCAGATGAATGTGGTGGGCCAGATTGGCGATAAAATGAAACTCAATGTGCAGTATGACACTGAATCGGCTTTTGATTTCGAAAATTCCGTAAAAATTGAATATACCGGCTACGACGATGAGATTATTCAAAAAATAGAGGCCGGTAATGTTTCACTTCCTCTGTCGGGCACACTTATTTCGGGTAGCCAGAGCCTGTTTGGCTTTAAAACAGAATTGAAATTCGGACGCTTAAACATAACTACTTTGTTTTCGCAACAAAAGGGCGAAACCTCGAGTATCGAAGTTCAGGGTGGGGCTCAAACCAAAGAATACGAGATTTATGCCGATAAGTACGAAGCCAACAAACACTATTTTCTCGGCCACTTCTTTAAAGAAAACTATGACCGCTTTTTATCGTCACTGCCAATTATCACCTCGGGTATCAATATCAACAAAATTGAGGTTTGGGTTACCAACAAACAGGGCAATTACGAAAACTCGAGAAATATTGTTGCTTTCCCCGACCTTGGTGAGGCTAATCCCGATGTTATCGAAGCCAGCTATACCAACAGCGGTAGTTTCTCAACCAACCCGTATCCGAGCGATTCCGCCAATATTCTGGCAATTATCGAGACGCTGATACCCGAAGTCCGAAATATTAATTCTGTGGGTAATGCATTACTCGCTGCAGGTTTTGAAGGTGGCATCGATTACGAAAAAATTGAATCGGCACGTCTGCTTTCCCCCTCAGAATATACGGTGAACACCCAGTTAGGCTATATCTCGCTGAATTCTACACTGGCTTCCGATCAGGTGCTGGCTGTGGCTTATGAATATACCGTGGGCGGAAAAGTTTACCGCGTGGGTGAATTCTCAAATTCCTCAGTAAATGCCCCTGATGCACTGGTGCTCAAACTCATTAAGGGAACATCGTTTACCCCGCAAATGAAAGTGTGGGATCTGATGATGAAAAACATTTACAGCATTGGCGCATATCAACTGAGTAATCAGGATTTTTACCTTGATGTATATTACAAAAACGACCGCACAGGAACCGAAATCAATTTTTTACCTGCCGGGGCCATCGACAGTACCCGACTGCTTACGGTGCTGAATCTCGATAACCTGAACTCGCAACTCGACCCGTATGCCGATGGTATTTTCGACTTTATCAACGGCATTACCATAAACCCGTCGAATGGCAGGGTGATTTTTCCGGTACGTGAGCCGTTTGGGAGTTATATGCGTAAAAAAATAACCGGAGGAAACCCTGCGCTGAATGAAGTGGCCGACCAGTATGTTTTTGAGGAGTTGTACGACAGTACCCAGAGTACCGCTCGTCAAATCGCCGAGAAGAATAAATTCTTTATTGCAGGTCGCTATAAATCCTCGTCAGGAAGCGACATTTCGCTGAATGCCATCAATATTCCTCAGGGAAGCGTAAAAGTAACTGCAGGAGCCCAGGTGCTAACCGAAAATGTTCATTATACGGTTGATTATAATCTGGGACGTGTGAAAATTATTGATGCCGGAATCCTCGAATCGGGAACCCCGCTTAAAATTACCCTCGAAAGTAATTCCCTCTTCAACATTCAGACAAAAACACTGGTGGGAACCCACCTGAATTACGAAATATCGAAAGACTTTAATATTGGCGCAACCATTCTTAATTTAACCGAACGTCCAATGTCCACGAAGGTTTCTATTGGTGATGAACCAATTTCGAATACCATCTGGGGCGTCAATACTTCATATCGTACCAATGCTTCTTGGCTCACAAAAGCCATCGACTTTATTCCGTTTATCGAAACCAAAGAAATGTCGACTCTTACCTTTACGGGTGAGTTTGCCCAGCTTATCCCGGGTCACAGCAAGGCCATCGACAAGGAAGGGAACGCATATATCGACGATTTCGAAGGCAGCGAATCGAATATTGATATCAAGAGTTTCTCGGCATGGACAATTGCCAGTACCCCCAACGACCCGGATATGTTCCCCGAACACAGTGGTTCTACAGCACTTGATGTGGGTTACAACCGCGCAAAAATTGCATGGTACGTCATCGACCCCTTGTTCTACAGAACCAGTTCGCCCGTTGATCCCGAAATGCAGTCGAGTCACATGGTACGCGAAGTCTACGAAAGCGAGATTTTCCCTTATAAGGAAAGTGTTACAGGTATCCCTACGAATATGGCCGTCCTCAATCTGGCATATTATCCCGAAGAGAAGGGGCCGTATAACTATGCGGTAAACGGACTTACTCCCGATGGTAAACTCACCAATCCATCAACACGCTGGGGCGGTATTATGCGTAAACTCGAAACAAACGATTTCGAAGAAGCCAATATTGAATACATCGAATTCTGGATGATGGATCCTTTTGTTGAAGATTCGCTGAACACCGGTGGAGACCTCTATTTTAATCTGGGTGATGTTTCGGAAGATGTGCTGAAAGATGGCCGTAAATCGTTTGAGCATGGTTTGCCTACCCCGGCCAACAACAATGCGGTTGACACTACCTTATGGGGTATTATTCCCATGATACAGTCGCTGGTGAGTGCATTCGACAATGATGCCGTATCGAGGGCCTTTCAGGATATCGGTCTCGATGGCCTCAACGACGAACAGGAACGTTCGTTCTTTGCCCTTTCTGGCGGATGGCATAATTATCTCGATCAACTGGCACAGTTATATGGTACCGAATCGGCTGCTTATCTGAACGCGCTTAATGACCCCTCGAACGATAACTATCATTACTATCGCGGAACCGATTACGATGATCAGAATCTGGGTATTAATGAACGTTACAAATTGTACAACGGTCTGGAAGGAAATTCGCCTTCGTCTGACCAATCGAACGAGGATTATTCAACCTCTGCTTCGGCTTCACCCAATGTGGAAGATATCAACCGCGATAATACGCTCAACGAGAATGAAACCTATTTCCAGTACCGTGTGAGTATTCGCCCCGAAGACTTTGTGGTGGGTAAGAATTTTATTACCGATAAAATTGAGTACAATGCCAAATTTGCCAACAACGAACGCTCGAAGGTAACCTGGTATCAGTTTAAAATTCCTGTGTACAGTTACGACCGAAGGGTAGGAGTTATTCAGGATTTTAAATCGATTCGTTTTGTGCGCATGTTTATGAAAGGATTCAGCGATCCTACCATTATCCGCATGGCTACCCTTGACCTGGTGCGTGGCGAATGGAGAAAATACAACGGTTCGTTTATGCAGCCGGGTGAATACAATCCTGTCGAACTCGGCGAAACACCTTTTTACGTAACAGCTGTGAACATCGAAGAGAACGGAAACAAAACTCCGGTAAACTATATTCTGCCTCCCGATATTAACCGACAGATTGACCCCACCAATCCACAACTACGTCAGTTGAACGAACAGGCCATGGTGCTCAGGGTTATCGATTTGCAGGATGGTGATGCGCGGGCAGTGTATAAGAATCTCGACATGGATATGCGTAAGTATAAGAAGCTGAAAATGTATATTCATGCGGAATCGCTGCCCACCGAAGCGGCAATTTACGACGATGATGTGAGCGTTTTCATCAGGTTGGGAAGCGATTATAAGAACAATTACTACGAATACGAAATTCCGTTGAAGGTAACGGCTCCAGGGCGTTACGAAGGGGTGAATGAAGACGACCCTGACCGCTATCTGGTATGGCCCATCGAAAACAATCTTGACCTTGACTTTGAAATGCTGCAGGAGGTTAAACAGCAGCGCAACGACGATATGCGGCAGCTGGGTTCGGGTGTTACCCTTACCCGGGTTTACAGTATGATGGACGGTGCCAATAAGGTAAGCGTGATGGGGAACCCCAACCTTTCGAATGTGAGAACTGTGATGATTGGTGTGCGGAATCCGCGCAGGGCAGGTTTGACAACCATCGACGACGGATTGCCCAAATCGGCCGAAATTTGGGTGAACGAACTTCGCCTTACCGATTTTGACGAGAAGGGTGGTTGGGCTGCCAATGCCCGCTTTACAGCAAAACTTGCCGACTTTGGTTCGGTAACTGTTGCAGGTCAAACCAGCAAACCCGGTTTTGGAAGCATTGAACAAAAGCTTAGCGAACGGCAGAAGGAAGAAATTAATCGTTACGATATTTCGTCGAACCTTGAATTGGGAAAATTCTTCCCCGAAAAGCTGAATGTCAGGGTTCCGTTGTACATGGGTTATAGCGAAAACGTGAAAAACCCGGAATACAACCCGCTGGATCCTGATATCCCACTGAGCGTTGCCTTAAGCGACCCAACCAAAACGGAGGCCGAAATTAAGGAGATAAAGTATAAGGCGCAGGATTATACCAGCATGAAGAGCCTGAACTTCAATAATGTGAAGGTGAATAAAACCTCGGGGAAAATGCGGATATACGATCTGGCGAACTGGTCGGCGAGCTATGGTTTCAATGAGACATTCCACCGTGACATTAATACGGAGTTCAATACGAACCGGTATATTACCGGTGCCTTGTCGTACAACTATAATGCAACGCCCAAGAATTACGAGCCGTTTAAGAATGTGAAATTCCTGAGTAAGCCGGCTTTCCGCTTGATTAAGGATTTTAATATTTACCTGTTACCATCGCAGTTGTCGTTCCGCACCAACCTGAACCGGCAATATGCCGAAACCCAGTTGCGCAATGTGTATAACGAAGATGTGCGGCTGCCTGTTTCGGTGAATAAAGACTTTTTATGGCAGCGGCAATACGACCTGAAGTATAATATTTCGAAAGGGCTGAAGATAGATTTCTCGGCAACCAACTCGGCTCGTATTGACGAACCACAGGGACGACTTTATAAAGGCGATGCCGATTATGAAGCCAAGATGGATACCATTTACACGAACCTGTTGAATATGGGCAGGAATACCCAGTACCATCATACGTTTGATGTAACCTATACAATACCCATCAATAAAATCGGAATTTTCAACTGGGTGACTGCCAATGCACGCTACAGCGGAAACTACGATTGGGTTTCGGCACCGATTACAGCTGATACTATTAATATTGGTAATACCGTATCGAAT
>JAGOEF010000100.1 GCA_017997855.1 Bacteroidales bacterium | reverse complement strand
GCTTTGGATTTCGGCTTCATTATCGGTATAACCCGGAATTATGAGGTGTGTGATTTCGAGCCAAACCCCGGCTTTCCGCAGCGTTTGTAATGTTTCGAGTACCGGCTCCAGACTCGCTGAACACAACCTGCGGTAGGTGGAATCGTTAAACGATTTCAGGTCGATATTGGCAGCATCGAGATAGGGAATGAGCATCTGTAGTGCTTCGGGCGAAATATAACCGTTCGACACCATGATGTTCCTGAGCCCGTGCTCATGGGCCAGCTTGGCTGTTTCGAGCATAAACTCAAAGAAAACCGTAGGTTCATTGTAGGTGTAACTAATCGAAGTGCATCCCGATTTCAACGCCTTATCGACAAGCTGGGCAGGAGTCGCTTCAACAAATTCAGCCGAGTCGGGCGAAACCTGCGAGATATGGTGGTTCTGGCAGTTCTTGCAATGCAAATTACATCCGGCAGTTCCAATCGAAAATGTTTGTGACCCCGGTTGAAAGTGGTACAAGGGCTTTTTCTCAACCGGATCGATATGCACTGCCGCAAGTTTGCCGTAGCTTAACGACACCATGTTGCCGCCAACCGCTTTGCGTGCGCGGCATGCTCCGGTCTGCCCGTCGTTCAGAGTACAATGATGCGGGCAAAGCAGGCATCGTATTCTGCCATCGGGAAGGCTTTCGTATAAGTCATGCCTGAGCGGTCCGGGTGCTTGCGGTTGCAACAACGATTCATCAAACACGATGGCTTCGTAAATAAAAAGTTCTGCATTTTTCCATCCATCCCAGCCCAAACCGGCTTTATCGCGGGAGCAATGCCCTAAAAACTCTTCTTTTGTCCAATGGGTTTGTGTGGCTACCTGAGGCAAAAATGTGCCGGAACGCCTTCCCGACCTGATATATATGCCATGTTTTCCCAAAATTATCTCTGACGTGTCCTTAATCGGCACCATGGGCGTTAACACCGATATTTCGATATCGATAGCGCTAAGTTCTTCGCGTGTGAGCTGATTAAAGCGCGAATCTTGAAATGCAGCCGCCAGTGCCATTTCGCCGGCCAGTTTATATAGCGGGATATCCGATCCGAAACGTCCGATGCAACCCCTCAGATCACCATTTTTGTGCAAACTGACGAACATACCGCATTGTGCAAACAGATTCGAACCCAATGCAGAACTATCGGGTACAAATGTTTCGTTGCGTTCGAGGCGTGCAACCAGGGTTTGCCTTGCAATGATCAGCAGGGCTGTTTTTTCCTCATCACTCAGCGAAAAACCGCTTTTATTCCTGCTTACCGCAATGGCATGATAACCCACAACCCTTGCCGTATCGCCATAAGGGGAATCGCCCGAATTGGCATAGCTGATTTTATGGTAAGTAAAGCCTTTATTTTGAGTAAGATACATCAGGGTTAATGCTGATGTCCAGCCGCAAATATCGGTCGAAAGGTTTTTAATTCCTGATTTTTCGTGTTCCTGAATAACCAAAACTAGGCTTTCGGGATTTCCGCTGCAAATGGCGTCTGCGGTTTCGGAATCTACTTTTTTGGCATCGGCATAGGCCGGATAATGCGAAAAATCGCTGGAAATTACAAAAAGGTTTTCGTCGGTAAAATACGGCTGCAGGGCTGCTGCTATTTTTCTTACATCCTCAACCCGTTGGGTGGCAATTATTACCGGTACCAGCAAAAAATTGTGTTTGAGGTGAACCTGCAAAAACGGCAATTGAACTTCGAGGCTGTGTTCCCGGGAATGTGCTTCGGGCACAAAACGAAACACGGAATTTTCGTTGATGAGTTTTTGACACAGTGCTGTATCGACAACTATTTCGCCCAGCGGCGTTTCGTAATTTCCGACGGTATAAACCGATGCTCCGTCACACTGTATCTGGTGGCTGGATGCAATTACAAAAACACGTTTGTATTGCCTTTCGGGATCTATCTGATTATAGGCATCAGCGGCAATCTGACCACTGAAAACATATCCTGCATGCGGTGCAATAACCGCGACCACATGCTCTTGCGTTACCGGCGATGCCTTGGTATAAAACTGCGCTATCTGAGACTTCAGCGCAGTGGGGTTGGCGTCGTAAAAACGACCGGCAACCACTGGTTTTTGATTTTTCTTCATAGCAGATTCCTGAGTTTGTGACAACAAATGCAAGGGAATAAGCATCCCGAAACAAATCAGGATTACGCTGAAACAGCCTGTTCGCATTCGTTTAAAAGCAAAATACATAAGCCATGTTATTACCACCAGATAAAGGTACAAAAAATTGAAGAATTACTGAGTTGGGAGCGATAATTGCTAATAATTTGTTAAACCCATAAACTGTTGAATGGTTTTTGTAAATTTGCTAATAAAAATAATCTCATGAAAAGACTCAGCGCAGTAGTTGTTTTTGTAATCTTCGTTTTTGTATCGGTTCAGGCACAGGTACTTAACGAACAAATGCACAAATTCGGCAGGGTAATCACCCTCATCAACACATTATATGTCGACAGCGTTAGCGAAGCCCAACTGGTAGAATCAGCAATTATAGAGATGCTGAAAGACCTCGACCCCCATTCGGTGTATATCAGCGCCGACGAGGTGGCCAAAATGAATGAACCCCTCGAAGGAAGCTTCGAAGGCATTGGAATTCAGTTCCGTATTACCGATGACACTTTGATTGTTTCAGGAATAATTTCGGGAGGGCCTTCAGAGAAAGTCGGGATTGAAGCCGGCGACCGCATTGTGGCTGTCGATGGGAAAATTATTGCCGGGGTGGGTTTAAAAAACGAAGAAGTGGTAAAAATGCTGCGAGGCGACAAAGGAACCATTGTCAGCGTGGAAGTGCTGCGTCCGGGAGTGGCTCAGAAACTCGACTTCTCGATAACCCGCGATAAAATTCCGCTGTTCAGCGTAGATGCCGGTTACATTTCGAAAGAAGGCATCGGTTACATTAAACTGAATAAATTCTCGAAGACCACCATGGAGGAGTTGAACGAAGTGTTCGACAGCTTTCAGAAAGCCAAGGTAAATAAAATTATTCTCGACCTGAGCGATAATACCGGTGGCTACCTCGATCAGTCGATTCAGCTGGTGGATGAGTTTATGAGCGACAAGCAGATGGTGGTTTACACCGAAGGTGCCCACAGCCCGCGTCAGGAATACCGCGCCACCACCAAAGGCCGCTTCGACAAATGTAAACTGGTGGTTATTGTTGACGAAGGTTCGGCATCGGCAAGCGAAATTACCTCAGGAGCGATTCAGGATTGGGACCGCGGGGTTATTGTCGGGCGCCGTACGTTTGGAAAAGGGCTGGTGCAACGGCCGTTTTCGTTGCCCGATGGGTCCATGATCAGACTCACTGTATCACGCTATTACACGCCTTCGGGCCGCCTTATTCAAAAACCCTACAGCGACGATTATGACGAATACAGCTCCGATATTGTTAACCGCTATAAACACGGCGAGTTTTCGAATGCCGACAGCATCAGTTTCCCCGATTCGCTGAAACACGAAACCCTGATTAATAAGCGCATCGTTTACGGAGGTGGCGGTATTATGCCTGATGTGTTTGTACCCCTCGATACCGTAATGTATGGCGAATACCATTATGCACTGTTACGAAAAGGTTTGTTGTTCCGCTTTGTAAACAAATATGTTGACTCGCACCGTGATTTCCTGAAAAAGAACTATCCAGATGTAACCAAATTCGAATCGTCTTTTACCGTTGATGATAATGTATTGAAAGAACTCAACGAATATGCACGCCAAAATCAGATTGTTGTTGATAGTTTTGCAAACCCTACCGAAATTCAAAAGTACAGGATGCAAATCCATATAAAAGCATTAATAGCCGGCGAATTGTGGAAAACAAACGAATTCTACCGCATCTTTAATGAGATAAACCCGAACTACAACGAAGCACGTGCCGTTTTGCTCGACGATAAGCGCTACGATCAGCTGCTTAAAAATCAGAAAAAATAGCAATAATGCAGGATATTGTGTCATGGGTGGCATCGAACGGGATTGAGCTCACCGGTGCCCTGCTGGGTCTGGGTTCTATCATTCTGCAAATAAGAAGAAAAGCATCCTACTGGCCTGTAGTGATTCTTATGGTTCTGCTGTATATCTGGGTGTACTTCGATGCGAAATTCTATGCCTACATGAGCTTCCAGTTTTACTATCTGGCCGTAAGTATCTATGGCTGGTACTACTGGTTGCGGCATAAAAACACCGGTAACAGCACAGGCGGTGCCACCGACATTGCCCGTTTGAATAAACGCAGTTTTCTGATCCTGTTGATTATTACCCTGGCCCTTTTTGTGGTTTTCTATTTTGTACTGCGGTGGCTTACCGACTCCGATATACCGCTGGGCGATTCATTCACCACAGCCGTAAGCTGCGTGGCCACCTGGCTACTGGCGAAAAAATATATCGAGAATTGGTTGTTTTGGATTGTCAGCGACGTGGTATCAACCGGACTGTACCTGCATAAGGAATTATACCCGACAGCCATTTTGTATGGCTCATTTCTCGTGCTTGCCGTGGTGGGATATATGAAATGGAAAAAAGAACTCTGATGAAGCGCGTTGTTCTGACCGGGCCGGAATCAACCGGAAAAACATGGCTCAGCGTAAAGCTTGCCGGGCATTATCAATGCCAGTTTATGCCTGAGATTGCCCGTGTTTATCTCGAAAAACACGGAGCCGAATATTCCTATCACGATGTGTTGCAAATTGCCCGTCTGCAAATAGAACAAGAATCTCAGCTTGCTGCAACAACTGGCCAACACCTCTTTCTTGACACCGACCTGATCATCACCAAAATCTGGTTAAAACTGAAATACGGGCGTGTACCGGCCTGGGTCGACAGTGCCATCGCCAACACACCGCGCTTTTTGCACCTGCTTTGCTACCCCGACCTTGAGTGGGAATTTGACCCCTTACGCGAAAATCCGGATAACAGACTGGAACTTTTCGAAATGTACCGTAACGAGATAGAGCACTATGGCTTCGCTTATTCTGTAATAGTAGGACATGGCGATGCCAGACTGCAAAACGCGATTGAGGCAGTAAATTCCTATTCGAACCTGAGCGAAACGCTATCGGGGTTTTAAATAGTCTGCCGTTTTTATTCCTAATTTACGAAAGAAATACCCGAAGGAGGTTCTGAGAACGCCCATGCCATAGGTTACACTCCGACGGAAGTTTATCGAACTGGCTTCTTCGAAATACAATGTCGGGCAGGTTATTTCGGCTATTTCGTAACCGGCAAAACAAATCTGCGCCAGCATTTGATTATCGAATACAAAATCATCGGAATTCACATTATAATTAATTTTACGCAACACATCAGCCGAAAAGGCACGATATCCGGTGTGGTACTCCGACAGTTTCTGATTCATCAGTACATTCTGCGTAAAAGTGAGCAAACGGTTGGCAATATACTTGTAAAACGGCATTCCGCCACGCAGGGCACCCCTGCCAAGAATCCGCGAACCCAGAACAACCTGATATACCTCGTTGGCAATCAGGTAAGCCATAGAATGAATCAGTTTGGGTGTATACTGATAATCGGGATGCAGCATCACCACAATGTCGCCTTCAAGCTCCAACGCCTTGTTATAACAGGTTTTCTGATTTCCTCCGTAACCTTTGTTCTGCTCATGTACAATAATGTGATGTATCCCCAGGCTTTTGGCAACTTCTACCGTGTTATCGCGGCTGGAATCATCCACAAGAATAACCTCATCAACAATATCGAAAGGTATTTCGGACCAGGTTTTCTCCAGCGTCTGGCTTGCATTATAAGCAGGCAATACAATGATGAGTTTTTTATTGTTTATCATTACTTTGAATTTGCTTTAAGTGCGTTTGCTTTGTTTATGTATTCGGCAGCCCTGGCTTTATCGCCCAGATGCTGATAGGTAATACCTGCATTCATCCAGGCCATCGGGTCTCCGGGGGATAATTCAACCGCTTTCAGAAAATTTTTCAGTGCTGTCTGCAAATCGCCACTCATACCATACGCAACTCCCATATCCATAAAAAGACTCGGGTTTTGATTATTCAGCGCAGCCGATTTGTTCAGATACTCAATTGAGAGATCGAGCCGATTGAGGTAGCGTCCATAAATGGTTCCCATCAAATGATACAGTTCG
>JAGOEF010000099.1 GCA_017997855.1 Bacteroidales bacterium | reverse complement strand
GGCAAATCCAATGAAATATCCCATGATTCCTGAGAAAATCGCCATTACCAGATAAAAGTTAATGATACGGGTAACCACAACGCCCATATTCATCGATTCGAGGCCATTGAGGTAGGTAATGTTGTAAGCCGCTGCGAAACCTAAACCGGCAGCTATCGAGTAGATAACACCATCGGCAGGCTCGTTGAACTCATCGCTGAAATAAATACTGTATCTGACTACAAGGAAAATTACCAGCAACTGTATCATGCCAACTACGAGGAAAGAACTTAGAAACTGTGTCAGCAGGCTTTGTTCGAAAACCGAAACTTCGGGCGTCAGCATAGCAGTAAGAGGCTTGCTGAGGGTAAAGGCTGCCAGTGCACCCAATGCGAAAACACCCAGGAGCATCTGTGGCGGTTCTTTTTCGTATTTATCCTGCATATAAAAGAACCACAACCATAACAAACCGGGCAGTAGTGTTACACCCAGTGAGAAGAGTATTTGCCAGCCACCGGTAAGGCTGAGGATGGTGCCATCGAGAAGCCATGTGCATACGGCTCCGATGATGATTAAGAGGATGATTCCTAAGAACCCTTTGTTTGTAAGAAACTTCATAGTTTTTGGTTTTTAAGTTTACTAATGATAGCAAAAATAAGTAATTAATGTTACAAAACAAATAGCCGTAACGCTTATCAATTTACATGCCAACTGAAATTCATCATGTGTATTGTGCAAATTAAAAGTGTAACGTTTTGATTTATAGATATAAATATCCATTTTCACTTGTTCATAATTTAGCATGAAAAAACTAATTTTATTAATTTCCTTGATTTTTTGCTAACATAAAGTAATTGATTTAGGATAATCATCCTCTCATATTAAATGGCAAACCATAACAGAAAGATTTTTTTCCTTATTTTTGCAACCGACTAATCAGATTATTTTATGGATTGCCCGCATTGTCATAGTAAGGGGAGTGTTTTTCGCAAAATTTTTTTAAAACAAAAAGGTTCAAAAAACCGGTTTTGCATGTATTGTAACGCTGAAGTGATTATTCGGTACAACTGGAAAAAAATCCTTATTTTATGCCTGATAGTAATGGGTATTTTATTTGTCGTTAATCTGATAATTCAGCTTTTAGGCTCCTATGGTCTTACCAGTGGTTTTGCCGGAGGAATTGCCGGTGCGATTATCGCCATCATGATGCGAAAGCCACCCTATGTTGTTGTGGAGTTAATAAGAAAACCCGGAAAAAAACGACATAACTGATATGACCCAGCTGTATTCGGTAATCGACATCGAAACTACCGGTGGCAGTGCGGCACAGGATAAAATCACCGAAATAGCTGTGCTGGTTACCGATGGCAACCATCTGATTGAATCGTTTACAAGTCTGATTAATCCCGAATGCCGCATTCCCCCCTACATCGTGAGCCTTACCGGTATAAGCAACGAAATGGTTGAAGACGCTCCGTGTTTTTATGAAATTGCAAAAAAACTGGTGGAACTTACCGAGAATACCATTTTTGTGGCGCATAATGTGGGTTTCGATTACGGTTTTGTGAAAAGTGAGTTTCAACGATTAGGCTATCGGTATAAACGCGATCAACTCTGCACAGTAAAACTGAGCCGCAAACTTATTCCCGGTTTCAGGTCCTATAGTCTGGGCACGCTGTGCGATAATCTCAACATCCGCATCGAAAACCGTCACCGTGCCGAAGGCGACGCCCTGGCCACCCTCGAATTGTTTAAAATGCTCTATCGCATCGATTCCGAAAATCATTCGGGGAAGCACTTTCACGGATTCTCGCTGAAAGGACTACATAGTGCACTCGAACTCCGAAAATTAAAAGAATTGCCCGAGGCTGCCGGGGTGTATTATTTCTACAACGAACTGAACGATTTGATTTATATCGGGAAAAGCAATAATATTTACAAAAGGGTACTCTCCCATCTGAACAACGAAGATACCCCAAAAGGACTCTCCATGAAACAGGAAATTGCAGCTGTCGACTGCGATCTTACGGGAAATGAACTCATTGCCCTGCTCAGGGAGTCGCACGAAATTAAGCAGCACAAGCCCCGATATAATAAGGCACAACGAAGAACCATGCATCAGTGGGGTATTTTCGACTGCTACGACGAAGGCGGCTACCTGAACTTCGAAATTGCAAAAACCACTTCACGTGCGGATGAACCCCTCGACTCGTTCAGTTCGCAGCAGGTCGCCCGCGAAGTACTCTTTTCGTTGTGTAATGAATTCCACTTGTGCCAAAAACTATGTGGATTGTACGCAAGTGCCGGGGCCTGTTTTTATGTTGGAATCGGCGAGTGTCGCGGGGCCTGCACCGGTGATGAATCACCCGATGATTACAACAAAAGAGCTGCGAAAGTACTCAACCGGTACGGACTTGTTTGCGAGCATATATTGATTGTCGGCAATGGCCGCGATGAAAACGAAATTGGTGTGGTGTCGGTAAAAAACGGAAAGTATCTGGGCTACGGATTTTGCGAATCAACCCTTATTAACCAGCCCGATTTACTGTGCGACTGTGTAAAAACTTACCCTGATCACCGCGATGCCCGTCAGATTATCAGAACCTATCTTAATACAAAAAATAATTACCGGATTATCAGGATCAGTTAATTGAGTGTTTTGGAAATATTCCGCATTAAAACCGGTGGTTTGAACTGCTGTTTTATAATTGGTTTCTGAAATCGACAATGGCACCGGCAAAGAATTCCCATGTCAGGGTTTCTTTCATTACCGAAATATTACCTTCCATCTCTTTGGGGTCACAATCGTTGTAAAAATCGCGTATGCCTTGCGATATGCAATCAGGCGCAGATTCTTCGATAATCAGTCCGGTTTTCTGATGCTCAATAAATTCGGCAAGTCCGCCCTTATTGGTAGCAATCAACGGCACTCCAAAATTGTATGAAATACCGGTTATCCCGCTTTGGGTAGCCGAACGATATGGTAAAATACACACATCGGCTGCCGAGAAAAAATCGCATACCGCACTGTCGGGGATATAATCGTTGAAGACCCTGATATTGGCTTTGTTTTTATTTGCAGCAATAAGTGTATCGTATTTCTCGAAACTACCGTAGCTTTCGCCGGCAATGAGAAGTTGATAGCTGTCGTCGAGTGTGCCAAATGCTTCTATCAGGTTGTCGAGACCTTTGTATTCGCGAATAAAACCGAAGAAAAGCAAGGTTTTTTTATTCGGATTCAAGCCCAGTTTTTTACGGGCTTCGGCAGATGATATTCTTTTACCGAAATGATCGTAAATGGGATGTGGGAGAAGAATTACCCTGGCATCGGGTTTTAGTTTCAGTAAATCACCTTTCACTTGTTCCGACATGGCCACAAAACCATCGATTCGCTTCAGAAAATACGCATTAAAAGCAGGGTCAAAAAAACGCTTCTCATGGGGCAAAACATTATCGAGTATTGCAATGGCTTTCGTTTTTTCGGGCATACGGGCAGCTACTGTTCCCAATGATGGTCCAAAAAATGGCATCCAGTATTTCATGACGAGTACGTCAGGGTTTACAGCTGCAATTTTCTTCGCTGCAGCAAAATAGGTAAATGGATTAATTGTACTGAGTATCCGTTGACTATTGATTTCAATGGCTGGATCTGATTCACTAACCATTTGTGTTTTTCCCGGAAATAAAAACGATGGATACTGGCAGGTGAAAGTATAGGCCTGAGCCGAGTGCCCGATATTGTCAAAAGCCTGAATCAGCGACGCGTTGAATTGTGCAATTCCGCCCCGGAACGGATAAAATGTCGACAGATAAGCAATATGCATCAGGCCAGTTTTTGTACCTCAGTAAACATGCTAGCCGGCTTCAGGTCGTACATACACGACCGCTCTCGGTGGCAACTGTTCCCGTAGTAGCAGTCGCATCCCGATTCGGGTTCCACAATTACTCCGCGCCCATACATAAAAAACTCATTCTTATTGAAGATGTTATTCATCAACACCATGTTGCGTTTTAGTGCCACGGCAATATGCATCATCATCGAAACCTGCGTTACCACAACGTCGAGCGATTGGGTAAGGGCGACAAATTCTTCGAGTGAGAATGTACCCGGATACCAACACCCCGTTTTTTCGGAGAGCATTCGATTTTTGTCGTCTTCCTGAGGTCCGCCCAGCACAATCGGGAAATATCCGGCCTGATGCAGCATACCGATAAATTCAATCCAGTATTCGTCGGGCCACAGGCGCGTCAGCCAGCGGTTTCCACAACCGGTATTCAATCCGATTACTTTTTTGTCGCCTGCTTTTTCCGAAAAAAGTTTTTCCCACTTAAAGGCCAGTTTTTGATTGAGATTAATCAGGTATTCCTCGTTTTCGAAAGGCAGATGGCATATTTCGAAAATTTCTTCTAAGTAGTGCTTTGTGTTTTTTTGCGAAATATGATCGAACAACCCGGTAACCAGTTTATGTTCGGCTGCAGGAGTCGCAGCATCAATGTGGTTATTATGCCATATATATCCATATTTCTCGCGCGCGCTTATACGGTGCAGCAATATGCAGGCTTCTTCTTCCTTATCGAGATTGATGGCGATGTCGAATTGCTTATGCTGCAAGGCGAAAACCGAAGTTTCGTTCCATTTGTATATCGCTTCAATTCCGTCGGGAGGCAGGATGTCGGGAGTCAGTGTCAACCACGAAATATGGCAACCTGGATAGCGTTTTCGATAAGCCGGAATAAGGGGTGTGGTACGGATCACATCGCCCATGGCACCCAACTTAATTATTAAAATCCGTATACTGACAGGTTCGTAGTAACTGCAGTGCGTGCATTCAACCTGATGTTGTTTGTTGGGCCTGCATGGGATTCCTCCCCTGAAGTGCCGGCAGTCGAAATGAATTTCTTGCATCATCATCAATCTATACTTCACACAAAAATATGAAAAACATCGTAACTTTAAAATAGTTTCGGTGCTATCTGAAATTCCGGGGTCATTAAGGACAGTTTTTAATCAGTTGTTCCAAATAACTGCTTTCGGTAGTATGTACCCGGGGGCAACCGTTAAGGTACACATTCCCACGACTTATTTCAGAGACCTCCAGAGAATCGAGTACATGAATATACGAATTTCCGGTTGACATGTGGGTAATTGTTGCCCTTTTTGCAATCAGGCTATCGGCATATAAATATCCTGTACCGCGGTTGTAAAGATACGCCTCGTGACAAGTGCCGCTCATATGGTAATCTCCGGTAGAAGCATGCGACCAGAATTCGAGTCTGTAGCAATCAATCAGCAGTGAGATATTGCAATAAACACAGTGGTTTTCGAAAGCAAACCAGTTGAAATGCAGGGTGTCGGCACAATTAAGCGTAGCACTTTCGTATAAGGTGATTTTATCGATATTTTTTACACCAATCTGAAGTTGTACTGGCTGGTATTTTCGCAACCAGCGGCAGCCATTGTTGTCGTAAATTTTAAGTACACCGTCGCTGATGCAACATTCAATAAATGAAATCAGGTTTTTTCCTCCACTGATTTTTATGTAATTACTACTGTCGGGGAGCAGGGTAATATCAAAATTATCGTGGGTTTCCACGCGGCTGTAGTCTTGGGTTTGCAAACTGATTTCGGATGGTTCGCCTGTGGTTTTAAAGCTGCGAATGTCGTCACGATTGCACGATGTCATGCTTAATAGGGCAGCAACAACATAAACAACCGAAAACAGACGTTTCATAAGGCAAATCATATTTTAGGCTGTAAAGATATTCGAAAAACTGTATTTTTGTGCTGCTGTTCGAAGCCATGAAAGTACAATTGAAAAACTAAATTTTATGACGAGTCGCGCTAAAAAAATCCTGATAATTATTTTGTCCGTTCTTTTTGTTGTGTTGATTGCCGGCGGATATTTCGGTTACAGGATTTACCGCTATGTATATGCCCCCAACGTAATCGTGAAAAGCGAAAACTATTTTTTAAAAATACCGACCGGTTCCGATTTTGAAGATGTGGTCACCCTGCTGTCTGAAAAGAAGTTGCTGAATGATGTGGTATCGTTCCGCTGGGTGGCTGATAAGAAAAACTATGGCTCCAGGGTTAAACCCGGGCGCTACCAGTTAAAAAACGGAATGAGCAACAACGAACTGATCAACCTGCTTCGTTCGGGGGCTCAGACTCCG
>JAGOEF010000098.1 GCA_017997855.1 Bacteroidales bacterium | reverse complement strand
AAGCAACACCGAATATCACAGTAAGGACAAAAAGCAGAATCAGTCTTTTCATTTTCCGTTTTTTTCAGGTTTATTGATACTTCCAATAAACAAAATTGCGCCTGAATTATTGTCTTTTATCAGGTAAAAAAAGGGTCTGTTGGCATTGAAAAATACGGGTTTATCAGAGGGAGCACTTTTTTCGCGTATTATAACTGCTGTTGAACCGGCTGCTTCGGTTCCTGATTCATCGATTTTAATATAAGTTTTATGTAAGATATCGTCAATCAATAAATCGGTATGCCCGGTGATGAGCTTAAAATTGGCTTTCCCGCTAAATGCATTGACCATACCCAAATCCTGAAATACTTTTTTCAGGCTCGATTCGTCGCTTACAGCAAACATCGGGAGAAGCACATCCACATGCTGTTTTTTGAGCTTACCCATCACTTCGTTGTATTGGTCAACCCCAAAAATGGTAGAAAAGCTTCGAATATTAATCCCTGATTTGGGTAAAATCACTACCATCGAGAAGCGGTTTCCGCTATACGGCAGTTCTACTGCCTGAATTATAGAGTCTTCATAGAAATTGTAGTATTCGCGTCCATGCATAAAATGACAAACCAATTGTTTTCCAGGACTATAGAACATCATCTGCCGGGTTTTCTTCGGCTCGAACGCAATACTCCACTTGGCCCTGAAGTAAATGGCATTAACTACTACCAGACGTGTAAGTTCATCGAATGTGTCTTTTTTAATCAGATCATTAATTTTTTGGTGGGTACGTTCCGAAATCCAGTAATTCAGATTCCTTCGGGCTGCATCTCGGTCGGTCTCGTTTTTAAAATTGGCATATTGCACCAGAGCGCCATATTCTTCGAGACTCTTAAAAAACTCAATCCGGAATTGATATTCCTGTTGTGCCATCAGAGCATTGGCAATTTCGAGTTCTGAACTGTCGCGGCCTGCATAGGCTTTAATAAGACTAACCCAGGCATCATGGTGAAGCTTTTTGTTTTTGTCGAAACCAAGCACTTTGATAAACTCCTTGGCGGTAGAACCTTTTGCCCCTTCGTAGGTCATGGCCATGGCAATGTTGATGCTGAGCGGACTAAGAAGGGTATTGCCCAATTCATCGTAATTGGCATTAAACAGAGTAAAAGCCATTTTATTGTTGTTGGTAACCACAGCAGGGTTCTGGGCTTCAGCAAAACTTACGGCAAGCAATGCCAGGCTTGCAAAAATGATAGCTCGCTTCATAGGCTTCAATTAAAATAAAGCACCCATATTAAGATTTATTTTTCAATAAAGCAAATACAGGTGCCAAACTCAGGTCTAATTTAAACAATTTCGATGTTACGTTCATCGGTAATTTTTTCGCAGTAACGGCATTTCAGCTGCAAGGAACCTTCGTTCATCGAAACGTCGAAATGGGTGGTTACATGCTCGAAGTTGGTTATGCATTTCGGGTTCATACATTTCACTATACCATCAACGGTTTTGGGTATTTCGACGGCTTTTTTCTCAACCACTTCGTAGTTACGGATAATATTAAAAACCGCGCTGGGTGCCAGCAGTGCAATTTTGTTGAAGTCGTCGATCGATGGAAATTTATCGGTAATTTTGATAATACCCTTTTTCCCGAGTTTTTTACTATCCAGGTTGTTGCCAATAAAAATCGTGGTATCCATTCGTTCGATTCCGATAATCGAAAGAACTTTAAACAAATTTTTAGAGGGTATATGGTCAACCACGGTGCCGTTTTCGATGGCACGCACTGTCATTTCTGTATTTTTCTGTTTCATGATACGTGTTTATTTTAATCCTAAAATTGCTGAAATTATTGCCATACGGGTGTACACACCATTAAGAGCCTGCGTAAAATAATAGGCCTTGGGGTTGGGATCCACATCAATATTGATTTCGCTTACGCGTGGCAGTGGATGCATGATCCTCAGGTTCTCACGGCTGCCTTCGAGCATTCGGTTGTGCAGCACGTAGGCATTCTTAACTTTTTCGTATTCCATGGGGTCGCTGAATCGCTCGCGTTGTACCCGTGTTACATACAGGATATCGCTTTCGCGGATGCAATCGGTAATTTCGCTGTGTTCGAAGAAGGGTATATTGTGGTTGTTCAGGAATATTTTGTATTCTTCGGGCAACCTCAGTGTGGGAGGCGACACAAAATGGAATACCGGGTTAAAATTGGCCATTGCCTGAATAAGTGAATGCACTGTGCGTCCATATTTAAGGTCACCTACTATGGCAATGCTCAGATTTTCGAGAGTGCCCTGTGTTTTTTGAATCGAATAGAGGTCGAGTAAGCATTGTGTCGGGTGCTGATTTGCACCGTCGCCTGCATTCACCACGGGAACCGATGATACCTCACTGGCAAAACGGGCACTGCCTTCCACCGGATGTCGCATAATAATCAGATCGCTGTAGTTGGCCACAGTGAGAATAGTGTCTTTCAGCGTTTCACCTTTCGATACCGAGGAATTTCCGGCTTCCGAAAAACCAATAATTCGTCCACCCAGACGTTGTACGGCACTTTCGAAGCTTAAGCGTGTACGAGTTGAAGGTTCGAAGAATAACGAAGCAATCACATGCCCTCTGAGGATGTCCTGATTCGGATGTTTTTCGAAATAACCGGCCAGCTCTAAAATTTGCAGATAGTCCTGCTTCGAGTAGTCGCTGATTGAGATTAAACTTTTGTTTTTCATTGATGTGTATTTAGTTTAAATTGATAGTTGTTCATTTTTTTACAAAAAAAAACCGAAGATGACTTCGGTTATTCAATACTGATTAATTCAATTTCGAATATCAGGGTTTCGTAGGGTCCGATAAGTTGCCCGGCACCTCTTTCGCCATAGGCAAGATAGTAGGGGATATAGAGTTCCCATTTGGAACCGGGTTTCATCAGCTGCAGGGCTTCTGTCCAGCCTTTAATGACTGCGTTAACAGGAAATACTGCAGGCTCACCGCGTTTGTAGGACGAATCGAATTCTGTACCGTTAATCAAGGTACCGCGATAATGGGTTTTTACTTTATCGGTGGTTTTCGGTGAAGGTCCGGCACCGGCTTTGATTTCTTTATACAGCAAACCGCTTTGCGTTTTTACCACTCCGGGTTCTTTTTCTTTGGCGGCAAGAAACTCTTCGCCTTGTTTAATTTTATCGCCACTTTTTGAAGCGGTTATTTTCGAAAAATAGTCGTTAACAATTTTATCGGTGTTCTCAACAGTGATTTTGGGATTACCGGCCTGGTTGTCTTTCATCCCGGCAAGGATGGCATCCAGATTAATATCGCCAAGAATGCTGTTCTGTTCAAAATTATTGGCAATCTGCACTCCAATGGCATACGATGCCGAATCTTTGGCATTGGCCAGCGTAAACGAAGCATCCGAAGATTTTTTTTGCGACTGACAGGCATTCATAAAAATAAGACCTGCTGCTGCAAGGACTAAGAATTTAAGTGTTTTCATGTTTTTGTGTTTTTGCGCTGCTAAATAACTTCATAAATTTTAATTTACCAAGCTAATTTCATCAAGCGCCCGGATAGTTTTCAACAAAAGATTTAACAATTTTTTCGGCAACTTAGCCCTTAATTTGCGTACTTTTGATGCAGATAAAAAATGTTACATGGGCAATCAGGAGATTAATCAGCTGCGCACCCTGGCGGCATTTCATTTTGTGTGGGCAGGTCTGACACTGAGTCTTGGGATATTTGCCGTAATTATCTACTTTGCTTTTGGGGTAGGAATGATTGCCGGCTTTGCCTTGTTTGCTTTCGAAAATCAAATGGTGCTGGGAATTGTGGGTGTAGTGTTTATCGCTGTTTCAATAATGGCATCGCTTGCCGTAGGTATTTCAGCAGTGCTGAATCTGCTTACGGGAATTTTCCTGTTAAAGCGGAAGCACAGGGTATTTTGCATTGTCACCGATGCCATTAATTGTATGAACATGCCATTGGGAACAGCACTGGGAATTTCAGGCATTGTGATACTTCTAAAGCCGGATGTAAAAGTCCTCTTTAACTGACCGGGCTATACCTTCACAGCCTTCCACTTTCCTTTGGCAAAAAAGTAGATAGCCGAGGCAGTGAATGCCAGTTCGGCTGCCAGAATCGAAATGTAAATACCCGTTTCGTTTAGTTTTAAAATATAGGCCAGCAGCAAGGCAAGCGAAATTTCGATAACGAGATAACATAATATATTAATACGGAATGGGGTGGTGGTGTCGCCGGCTCCGTTGAGTGCATTCATCATAACCATACCCAGCGCATAGATCGGAAAACCAACTGCCAGATAACGCAATCCACGGGTTGCTGCTGCAGCAGTTTCGGCTTGTGTAGCAAATAATGTAACCGCTTGTTCTGCAAAAATAAAACACAATACACCGGCCAGAAACATAATGGCAGCACTCACTCCTCCGGCAATTTTTACAGTGCGTACAGCACGCTCAGTTTTTTTCGCACCCAGGTTTTGTCCGACAAGTGTCGAAGTGGCATTGGCAACCCCTGCAACAGGTAACAGAATAAAAAGCAATATTCTTAAGGCAATGGTATATCCCGCAACAGCCACACTTCCCAGACTACTGATAATACGAACCAGCAACAACCAGCTGAAGGTTGCTGCAAAATTCTGACTGATGCCACCGGCCGAAAGCTTCAAAATACTCCTGATTACATCAAAATCAAAATATTTACGGGCTTTCCGCAGCGAAACCAGTTGCGCTTCACGACTTAGCACATACAATTGATAAAATACGGCTGTTCCCCTTCCGATTAAAGTGGCCCATGCGGCACCCTCGATACCCATTCCCTGCCACGAACCGATACCAAAAATCATCAGCGGGTCCAGAATAATATTCAGCAGATTGGCAACAGCCAACGTACGCAATGCAAGTAAGGGCTTGCCGGAACTCCGGAATATTGCGTTATTGATAAATATCAGAATAATGCTGAAACTCCCGCCAAGACTTATAGCCATGTAACCCGACATGTCGCCCGAAATTGTCTTATTGCCTCCCATCAGATGTAAAATATCGCTGGCAAAGAGTATTCCCGGTATAGCAATAAGCAACGAGATGGCCGTGCCTATCCAAATCGACTGCAAAGCGGCCTCCGATGCAGCCCGAAATTTACGCTCACCCACACGACGGCTGATAATGGCCGTGGTGGCAATGCTAATTCCAAATGCAACCGAATAAACAAGGTTTATTACTGCTTCGGTTAATCCAATAGTAGCTACGGCATCGTTACCCAAACGACTCACAAAAAACATATCTGCCAACGAAAAAATAGAAGTCAGCAACATTTCGAGCACCATAGGTACCGACAATAAAAATATTGCCTTACTCAAACCTACCGAAGTGTAATCGGTATCAGAATCAACAAAAGCCTGCTTCAGCGCACCGCCTAATTGTTTAATTTTCAAGCTTTCAAACCTTCTTTTCATAATCAAAAATCAAAAAATTCATAAATCATCAATCAATTCACCCCTGCGGAATCGCTTTCACGTATTTTTATCTGATTTATCGAAGAAAAACACCTGCAAGCAAGCCTCAGGCTGCCGGAATTTGCATCGCCACGACGACGCAAAAAAACAGAAACGGTGTTTTTGTTGTTTTCATAACGCCGCAAAAATAGTTAATTCTGCGTTTTAATCAAAAAAAAAACCTGCCGGGACAGGTTTTTTTTTAATATCAGCGATAATCTTTATTTGATTGACAGCACCATATCGAGGAAACTTTGCTCATACACATCGTAGGTATCTTCGGTTGAGAAGAAAACCAAGGCGATAATGTTGTTCTGGTCGGAAGGAATGAGCAGCATGATTGAAGTAACCATCTTTGTGCTGCTGCCATCGTCTGCAACATAATAACCAACACCATCGGTGCCGACAAAAGTAATTCCGTTATTCTCGAAATCAGTTACTTCTTCAGCCCAGGTAATGTCAGACAACAAAGTGCTCACAACCGTAGATGCCTGTTCGGCAATATCATCCACTGCCGTTTCGGAAGATGGATCCTCAGAGGCCCATATCATACAAACAATATAATACTCCCCGAAATTTGGACCACTGGTTAAGTTGAATAAAAACGATTAAATTTACCAGTATTATGAAAAAAAGCAGAAGGAAGTTTAGTGCAAGTTTCAAGGCACAGGTAGCCATTGCAGCA
>JAGOEF010000097.1 GCA_017997855.1 Bacteroidales bacterium | reverse complement strand
ACCATAAACCGCTCGATAATCCCTGGGATTTATGTCTGTACATACTCCTGTTCCCGCAGCTTATTGCCGGACCCATTGTGCGCTATCACGAAGTTGCCGACCAGATACGTGACCGTTCTGCCAACGAAACCATCGACAACCGCCTGCTCGGTTTCTACCGCTTTGTGATTGGTCTTGCCAAAAAAGTTTTGATTGCCAACGTAATGGGTGCCGAAGCCGACCGCATTTTTGCCATGCAGCCTGCCGATATGTCGAGTGCTACAGCCTGGGTTGGCATTCTGGCCTATACCTTCCAGATTTACTTCGACTTTTCGGGCTACAGCGATATGGCCATTGGTATCGGCCGAATGATTGGGTTTAATTTTCCCGAAAACTTCAACAACCCATACATCAGCCGTAGTATCACCGAATTCTGGAGGCGCTGGCACATGACCCTTGGCCGCTGGATGCGCGACTACCTCTACATTCCCCTTGGCGGAAACCGGGTGAGTGCCCAATGGAGGCTATATTTTAACCTCTGGGTGGTTTTTCTTATCTCGGGACTATGGCATGGGGCATCGTGGACATTTGTAGTCTGGGGTGCTTATCACGGCCTGTTCCTGATTCTCGACCGCTTGTTCCTGCTGAAGTTCTTCGAAAAAATCGGCAAACTCCCGAGCACCCTCATCACATTTTTGCTGGCCATCATCGGCTGGGTATTTTTCCGGAGTGTCGATTTGCAGTATGCATTCGACTTTATCGGACGGATGTTTGCTTTCGACTTTGGCGGTATGGAGTATTTCGACCGCGAGTTCTGGGCTATGCTCGCCATTGCAGCAGCATTCTCCTTCCTCACGGCATTCCGCTTCGGACTGAATATCGAAAAACGCATCCTCTACTCAAACTACACAACGGCTGGATATTTCATCATGGCCTTAGTGGTTATCGTATTGCTGATTATCTGTCTGGCTTCCATTACCGCATCGGGTTTTAACCCGTTTATATATTTCAGATTCTGATACCGGTAAGTCATGAGGATGTTTCGCAATATACACGTAATAATGGCATGATATGAAAAGCCGCTACAAACACATATTGTTCGGATTCATAGTTGCCATACTTTTATTGACGGCCCTTATTGAAAACACCGGATTTATTCACCTGAGGTTTGAACCCCTCAAGGGTTTTGCAAGCACCTATCAGCGTCCGCGATTTACCCTTAAAACATGGATGAGTGCTGAGTTTCAGGATAGTCTTGGAGCTTACCTCGACAACAATACCGTGTTCAGGGCTCCATTAATCCGGATGTACAACGAAATTAACTACAGGTTATTCTCAAAATCAACTGCAAAAACGGTCGTGATAGGCAAAAACAATCAGTTGTTTCAGACCGATTATATCCGTGAATACAATGGTGAGTATTTCATTGGCAAAGAGCTGATCCGCCAGCGTTGCGAACGCATTAAATATATTCAGGACACACTGGCACGGGCAGGCATCGATTTGCTGGTAGTGCTGGCACCCGGAAAAGCCTCATTTTTTCACGAATTTATTCCCGACAGGTATCAGCAAAACAAAAACGGGAACACCAACTACCGGTGTTTTAAGCAAACCTGCGCCGAACTGGGAATCAACACCCTCGATCTGCAAGCCTGTTTCATGCAGATGAAAGACACGGCATCCTGGCCCCTTTACCCCACCTATGGTGTACACTGGAGCGACTACGGAATGTATCTTGCCCTCGATACCTTTGTAAACCATATTTCGCAACTGACCGGAAAAAAAGTACCCGCGCTTACGGTTTCCGGTATCGATAAAACACATCAACCCAGGGGAGAGGACTACGACACAGGCGACCTGATGAACCTGATGTTCCCGCTGAATGAAACTACTCTTGCTTACCCGAAGTTCAGCAATGCCGATACTGTTACACCCGAGATTAATGCCTTAATAGTTGGCGACAGTTACATATTCCACTGGCTGAAATACGGCCTCGGTGAGTACCTGTTTAAAGATTACCGTTTCTGGTACTACAATGTAATGGTATATCCCGAATATTACACACAGGAATTGTATAACTACAACCTGAACATTAAGGAAGAAATTATGAAGCGCGACATCATCGTGCTCGAATGTGCCGAAACCTTTATGTACACTGCCTTCTGGAATTTCGAAGACATGGCCTACAAGCTCTTTAACCCGGCTTACAAAGCCGATGGTGTTTTTTACTATCAGAACGACATTACCAAAGACCACGACCAATTCCTGGAAGTGTATGATGCTGCCGTAAGAAAAAACAAAGCTCTTGCAGCCGAACTGCTCAATGAGGCACAACTGCGCGAATCAACTGCCCCCTTGGGTAGCGTCGAATTCTATATCTACAGTATAAAAAGCGATGAGCAGTGGCTTGCCCTGATAACCCGTCAGGCTGCTGAACAAGGGGTTCCTCTCGAAGAAGCCATTCGCAACAATGCAATCTGGATGACCGAAAACGACGAGTATTAATCATGTCAGATGTCAAATGTTGATTTGCTGGTGATAGCAATATTTTCTTTTACAAAGAATTTTCAAAACATTTGACATCTGACATCTGACATTAGACCTGAATTATCGTATATTTGCCTAAGAAATAACCAACAAACCAAAATGAAGCGTTTTCTGAGCTTTTCTGCAATTTTGCTGCTGTTTCCTTCGCTTTGGCTGAGTGCACAAAACTGGCAATGCATAAAAACCGAAACTATAAGCCACTTCTACAGCGACTTGTCGGAGGCCTATCCGATTCGCATCGATTCGGTGTATCAGCATGGCGACACTACCGACTATTTCGGTTTTCGTATGATCAGGCCACTGGTAAACGGATACGATTACTTTGAATTGGGTGGTCATTGGACCGGAAACAAATTTTCGGAAATTCCGGGTGGCACTTACCTCTTTTATAACCGCAACAACCGCGAAGTCAGAATCGAAACTCAAGCCCAGCTTAACGATAGCTGGGAAGTTTTCCGCTATACCGGCGGCAACTGGGTGGAGGCCACCGTTGTGGAAACGGGCATCGAAGAAGTGCTCGGTATTCCCGATTCGGTGAAGACCATTCAGCTGCGGATTAAAAAAACTGATGGAGAATACTGGTCAGGTGCTTCCTGCGGCGACAGTATAAATATGGTGCTGGGATGCCTGCTTAAGCTAAGCAAAAACTATGGTTTTGTTACCATCACCGATTTCTATAACTTCCCGTTCCACCCGGCCACTTACGATTCCTGGGGACTGTATCACGAAAGCAACATGTATCACCTCATCGGGATTGCCGAACCTGAACTGGGCTTTCAAAATATTACAGCGCGAGAAATATTTGATATTCATCCCGGAGATGAACTGCATATTAATGATATAAATTCTATGTGGGGATATGGTGGCTTTTCCATGAATAAAAGTATTATTAACAAGTATCTGGAACGTGATTTTACAAATAACGACGACACCCTGTTGTTTACCATTGAACGTTGTCAACGGACGGAATACACACAATATGACGGAAATTCTGTATCTCATACGGTGAACGCAAGCAAAGATACAGTCACCCAAAAAATCGTATTCTCAAGTCCAGAAAATTTAAATTTAAACCTATTGCCTCTCGAGTCTTTTATTGAAGGCGGAATTGCCACATGGTTTGAAACCTCCTCAATAGATAATAGAAAGTACTATAGTTCTCAAATTTTTGATTGTTATTCTGCGGAACATTTTACATATATAAATAATGATGGAGACATAGGCGGATACTACATTAAAGGACTCGGAGGCCCATATCATGGAGATAACGGTTTTTTCAATACGAGTATTTATGATCTTGTTTACTACAAAAAAGACAATACCGAATGGGGTACTCCTTACGACTGCGACGACCTGCTGAACGTGGGTATTACTGCGCATACGACATCAACAATACGTATATTTCCCAACCCTGCGTCGGACTGCATACAAATCGAAGGTGGGAATGAAAACCAAGATTTCAGGCTATATTCAGTGGCAGGAGAATGTGTACTCTCGGGTAATACCGGCAGCGATTCCGCAATCAACATTTCACACCTGGCACCCGGTATGTACATGCTGGGAATTTTCACTGGTCAGGCATGGGTTAACCTGCGAGTGCTAAAACTTTAGTTAACATTGTTACGCTAAAAACTTAGTTTCGCTTTTACAGAAAAACGTGTATTTTTGTGAAAACTTTTTTATGAGCGACAGCCCCTATATAGTGCACGAAACCGCTGTGGTTGACGAAAACTGTACCATTGGTAAGGGAACCCGTATCTGGCATTTTTCGCATATCATGAGCCACTGTACCATTGGCGAAAACTGCAATATCGGACAGAACGTGGTTGTTTCGCCCGAAGTGGTGTTAGGCAACAACGTAAAGGTGCAGAACAATGTGTCGATATATACAGGGGTAATTTGCGAGGATGATGTTTTTCTGGGTCCGTCGATGGTGTTTACCAACGTGGTGAACCCACGCAGCGCGGTGAATCGTCGCGGGCAATATGCAAGAACCATCGTTAAAAAAGGAGCCAGCATTGGCGCAAACGCTACCATTGTCTGCGGTCACGATATCGGCGAATTTGCATTTATCGGTGCCGGAGCTGTAGTAACCAAAACGGTACCTGCTTACGCCCTCGTTGTGGGAAACCCTGCACGTCAGACCGGGTGGATGAGCGAATATGGCCATAAACTGAAGTTCGATGCAAACGGGGTGGCATTCTGTCCCGAAAGCCATGAAGAGTATCGGTTAGAAAACGGCGTTGTAAGAAAAATACAGAAATCATGAGTGAACCTAAAAACTTTGCACTGGTTGGTGTTGCAGGATATATTGCCCCTCGGCATGTGAAAGCGATTAAAGAAACCGGCAATAACCTGATTTCGTGCCTCGATAAATTCGATTGCGTTGGTTATTTGGACTCCTACTTTCCGGAAGCCGAGTTCTTTTACGAATTCGAGCGCTTCGAAAGGCACATTGACCGGCTAAGGTACACCGACCGGAAAATTGATTACGTCAGCATCTGCTCACCCAACTACCTGCACGATTCACACATCAGGTTTGCCCTGCGCAACCGCGCCCATGCCATTTGCGAAAAGCCTCTGGTGCTGAACCCCTGGAATATCGAGGCACTCGAAAAAATGGAAACCGAAAGTGGGTGTAACATTTATAATATACTGCAACTCAGGCTTCATCCGGCCATTATTGCCCTGAAAAACGAAATTGATGCCGACACTTCAGGTAAAATTTACGATATCGATCTGGCGTATATTACCAGTCGTGGTAAATGGTACGATTACAGCTGGAAAGGGAGCTCCGAAAAATCGGGAGGTGTGGCTACCAACATTGGCGTTCATTTCTTCGACATGTTGATGTGGATATTCGGGAGCATTGAACACAGTGTGGTTCATATCAGCGAAACCCATAAAGCCGCCGGATTTCTGCAACTTAAGAAAGCCAGGGTGCGGTGGTTCCTGAGTATCGACTACAACGATATACCGGCTGCGGTGAAAGCCAAAGGCCAACGGACCTATCGTTCGATTACCGTTGGAAACCGCGAAATCGAGTTCAGCGAAGGCTTTACCGATTTACATACCATCAGCTATCAAAATATCCTCAACAACAAAGGATTTAGAGTAATAGAATCCTTGCCTTGTATAGATGCCGTTTACAAAATACGCAACGCTCCAGCAGTAGGATTATCCGGTGATTACCACCCAATATTATCTGAAAAAAATCATGTTTAGAACCCAAATTAAATAATACATTTGCACAACAATTTTTCTGTTATTTTTTTAACAACTCATGAATATGTATCAAGACATCATTAAAAAAGAGAAAAAAGTTTCGGTAATCGGGTTGGGATATGTTGGATTACCCATTGCCCTTGAATTTGCCAAACACGTTCCCGTTATTGGTTTCGACATAAAACCTGACAGGGTTGAGCTGATGAAAAAGGGTATAGACCCAAGCAACGAACTTCCACCCGAAGCTTTCGAAGGATGCGATATTTTATTTACCGCCAATCCCGAAGATTTGCGTGGTGCTCATTTTCATATTGTGGCTGTACCTACTCCTATTGACGACCATAACCTTCCCGACCTTACTCCCGTTATTAAAGCCAGCGAAACCGTCGGAAAGATTCTGAAAAAAGGCGATTATGTGGTGTATGAATCGACCGTATATCCTGGCTGTACCGAAGAAGATTGT
>JAGOEF010000096.1 GCA_017997855.1 Bacteroidales bacterium | reverse complement strand
ACCGAAGAAAATATTGCAAAATACCAGGCTGCACAAGACGACCTGAGTGGCTCACTCAGCCGCCTTATGGTTACCGTGGAGCAGTATCCCAACCTGAAAGCCGACCAGCAGTTTGCGACACTTTCGGCTGAATTGCAAAATACCGAAAACATGATTCAGGCCGCCCGCATGGCTTATAACGAAACAGTGAAAGACTACAATGCCTATATCCGTAAATTCCCGAGAAACATCTATTCAAAAATCTTCGGGTTTAAAACCTATGGATATTTTAAAGCCGACGAAGAGGCGGCCAAAGCGGTCAAAGTGGAGTTCTAGTGTATCGATATTAAAAAAACGAGCCGGATTTTATCCGGCTCGTTTTTTTTCTGCTTAGTTGCCCGGTTTTATTTTCCAGATTTTTTCACAATAATCCCGGATCGAGCGGTCTGATGAAAACTTTGCCATCCGCGCTGCATTCAGAATCGACATTCTGGTCCAGGTTTTTTTATCCTTCCAAACCCGGCTTACAAAATCCTGACAAGCAACGTACAGAGGATAGTCGGCCATCAGCATATAGGGGTCGTGGTAGAGCAGCGAATCGGTGATGGGCAGAAAAAGGTTTTTATCACCATCCGACATAGCTCCCGAGTTGATGAAATCTATTACAGCCTTCAGTTCAGGGTTGTTTTCATAAATAAAATACGGGTCGTAATTGTTGCGCCGCGTTTCTTCCACCTGTTCAGCGGTAAGCCCGAACAAAAAGAAGTTTTCGTCACCTGCTTCTTCACGGATCTCAATATTGGCACCATCGAGGGTTCCAATGGTAAGGGCGCCATTCATGGCAAACTTCATATTGCCGGTGCCACTGGCTTCTTTGCCCGCCGTTGATATCTGCTCCGATAGGTCGGCTGCAGGGTACACGGGTTGTGCATTCGTCACATTGAAGTCGGGATAGAAAACCACCTTGATGCGACCTTTTACATCGGGGTCCTTGTTGATGACGTCACCTGCCGAAGTAATAAATTTAATCATCAGTTTGGCCATATAGTAGCCCGGTGCGGCCTTACCCCCGAAAATATAAGTGCGTGGAGCCATTTCAGCATCCGGGTTGTTTTTGATGCGCAGATACTGCGTAATAATATTCAGTACATTAAGGTGCTGGCGTTTATATTCGTGAATGCGTTTTACCTGAATGTCGAACATCGAGCTGGGATCAACGGAAATACCGGTGCGCTCGAGAATGAGTTTTGCAAGGTGCTTTTTGTTGTTCAGTTTTACCGTATTCCATTTTTTCTGAAACGACTTGTCATCAGCCAACTCTTCGAGTTTGCGCAGCAGTGTCATGTCGCCGGGCCATTCGCTGCCTACCGTTTCGGTTAGCAAATCGCCCAGTTGACGGTTGCCGAGCATCACAAACCTGCGTGGGGTAACCCCATTGGTAACATTATGAAACCTTTCGGGATACATATCGACCCAATCGGGTAAAACACTCGATTTCAGCAATTCGGTATGCAGGGCTGCAACACCGTTGATGGCGTAACTTCCTGCACAGGCAAGGTTGGCCATTCGCACCGATTTGTTGCAACATTCATCGATTATCGACATCCGGTATAGTTTGCCATGGTCGAAAGGATATCGTTCTTTCACGGCTTCGAGAAGGTAGAAGTTGATGTCGTAAATTATTTCGAGGTGCCGTGGCAGCAGGCGACGGAACAATTCGAGCGGCCATTTCTCGAGTGCTTCGGGTAAAAGGGTATGGTTGGTGTAGCACATGCTGTGCCGCGTTACCTCCCAGGCTGTTGCGTATTCGAGATGATATTCATCAAGCAGCAGCCGCATCAGTTCAGCCACGGCAATTGCCGGGTGGGTGTCGTTCAGTTGCAAAACGAAACGTTGGTGGAAGTTTTCGGGTTTTCCCCCCGATTCAAGATGCTGGCGCATCATGTCGGCCACCGAGCAGGCAACAAAAAAGTACTGTTGTTTTAACCTGAGTTCTTTACCCTGATCGGATTCATCGTTGGGGTAGAGCACCTTGCTGATATTTTCGGAAACCATCTTTTCCTGCACAGCCCTGAAGTAATCACCATGATTAAACGCCATAAAGTCGAACGATTCAACAGCTTCCGACTTCCAAAGGCGAAGAAAATTGCATGAGTTTACGCGATAACCCAGTTCCGGTGTGTCGTAGGGCAGGCCTTTTACCACATGGTCGGGCGTCCATACCACATGCTGTTTTCCATCGGCATCGACATGGGTTTCGGTATGGCCGCCAAACTTCACATATACCGACATATCAGGTCGGGCAATTTCCCAGGGGTTACCATATTGCAGCCATTTATCGGTGATTTCAACCTGCCATCCGTCTCTGATAAGCTGGTCGAAAATTCCAAATTCGTAACGTATTCCATAACCCACTGCCGGTACTTCCACCGATGCCAATGAATCCATGTAGCATGCTGCCAGACGCCCAAGTCCTCCGTTACCCAAACCGGGTTCTTCTTCACAGGCCATTACGGTTTCGAGTTGAACCCCAAGTTCTGCAAGTGCCTGCTGCATAGCATCGGTCGCCCCCAAATCTATCAGATTGGCACCAAGTTGTGGCCCCATCAGAAATTCAGCCGACAGGTAGCAAACTATTTTCTGCCCTTGTTGCAATGCGTTGTGTGAGGTTTGAACAGCCTTCTCCATAAGCCTGTCGCGAACCGTCAGCGAGGTGGCCAGATAAAAGTCGTTCATCGTGGCATTGCCCGGTGTGCGCCCTAAATGATAAAATAATTTTTCGATGACCGATTGTTTCAGGTCTTGTGCGCCTATTCCGCGTTTTACAGGTGGCTCGGCAGGAACAACTTGAACAGTGGTGGTTTTAGTTGCCATGGTAGATTTATTTGGGTTTGAACTGTAAAGATATATCGAAATAATTAAATTTCAATCCTTATTTAGCAAAATATAGAATTATGTTTCTATGGGTTCCTGCAGCTTTAATTGATTATGTCGGATTCAATCAAGTCTGCAAGCTCGCTAAATGCCTTTCGTTAAATCATGTGTTTTCGAACAAAATCCTTTTTAATAGAAACGAAAAGCAATATATTTGCTGCCTTAATTTTTGCGATGAAGCTTTTCTCTTTTATAGCAGCGGTATTTATCTTGGTAGCGCTCAGCCTCGGTTTACATGCGCAGTCGGATGCTATGAAAGACTATGCTGCCAGGATGATGGCAAATCTCAGGGCTAACCCCGGTTTTTCGGGCTCATGCGATTGTACTGATTACAACATGAACTCAAACCCTGCAATTGCAGCCTACATAGAGTTGGACGGTGAAACCTATGAAGTCAGTAACGACGCCCGCTGGATGCTGGGGCAACTCAACCGGCTGACAGCCTCCGAAAAATGCTGTCTCCTGAACATAATCCGTAAAACCGATTGGGCTATCCCCGTAAATATCCAGTCGGCCGGCCTGCCGTTTAGCATCACCGACTTTGGGTTGGCAATTACCGGTTTGAAACCTGATTTTTCGGGGCAGGCAAATTCCTATGGCATCTGGGGTTTGCCTTATCTGGCCGGAGTAGCGTATCCGCTGCATATCGATTCGGTGTACGACGAAAGAATGAACCCGGCCATATCGGCCATGGCTGCCGCGAAATACCTCAGACAACTACACGAAACCTTTGGTGTGTGGAGTCTGGCAATTTACGCTTATGCCGAAGGTCCTGCAGCAGTGCGCCGTCTCACCGGTTCCGGCAAACTCTCCGAAACCCCTCTGGCAGCTTTCGATGCCTTTGTGGCTTGCATCCTGTTCACCAATATACATCAGTCCTTTATGCTGGCCGGAATATCGCACGAGGTACAAGCCGGCGATACAGTAATCGTTAACCGCAAACTGCACATCCGGCAAATAAGCGATTATATGAGCATTCCTGAGGTAACAATCCGGGCGATGAATCCCGAAATCATTGGAGACATAATCTACGGAAATCTGCGTCCTGTTATTTTCCGCCTTCCGGCCGGATATGCTCAGCGCTTTAATCTTGCTGCCGATTCAATTGCAAATTACCGTGATACCGTCTTTTTCCCGAAACCTAAGCCTGCAGTTGTAAACCAAAACGATGCAGTGGCCCGAACATCGCCCGGTGCCGATTACGAAAAAACATACTATACGATTCAGTCTGGCGATAACCTTGGGGCTATAGCCGAAAAAATGGGAGTCAGCGTGGCTGACCTCAAAGACTGGAACGATATCAGCGGGACAAAAATCTACGCAGGGAAAAAACTGGTCATCTATGTTAAAAAAGGCAGTACCGTGGTTAAACCCGAAACAAAGCCTGCCGAAAAGCCCGCCGAGATTAAAAAACCCGAAACACCTTCGGTATTGCAGGGCTATATACTTAAAGATACTTACACAGTTCAAAAGGGAGACTCTCCCTATACAATTGCAAAGAAATACCCCGGCGTCAGTGCCGAAAATATAATGGAATGGAATGGAATCAGCAACCCTTCGCAGTTGCAGATTGGTCAGAAACTTAAAATTTACGGAAAAAAATGAAAGTAAGACAGGTTTTATTGTTTGTACTCGTGGTGATAGCCATGCTGGGAATTATTATGGTAGTATTTCCCCGCGAAGGCATTCGTATCAGCAAGGATGTGGTATTATATTTCCCTTCGTTTTCCGATTTCTTTGCTCCCAAACAACCCGAAATGGATATCGATTCGATGCTGTCGAAACAGTTTGATATTAACAACCTCGAAAACGATGATAGTATTTCGGCCCTCGATATCGAGGAACTCAAAAAACTGGTTACTCCCCTTGAATTCCCTGCCGGGAATACCACCGCGCTCGACCCCTTCTTTGCAAAACTGAACTCGATGGACGGCGATGGAAAAGTCCGCATCATGCACTACGGCGACAGTCAGATAGAAGGCGACCGTATTACTGCCTTTCTCCGAAATAAATTCCAGTCGCGTTTTGGTGGCAAAGGTATGGGGCTTACCACGGCAGGTGCACTCTATTCACAATTCAGTATTATTCAGAATAATTCCGAAAACTGGATTCGGTATCAGGGATATATGGGGCAGCAAGTGGGTGTGAGAAACAAAAAATACGGTGCTATGATATCGTTCAGCCGCTTTTCGCCCCTGCTCGATTCGGCCGCCATGCCCGGAACTACCAATTATAAAGCCTGGTTAAATTTCAGAAAATCCGACTTAGCCTATTCCAACACAAAGCAGTTTAAAACCATCACCATTTTCTACGGTAACGCAAAGGCTTCCACCAAGATTTCGATTAGTTCGGGCGATGTGGTACTCACCACCGATTCCCTCAAATCGGGTGAAGGTTTACACGTGTTTACTTATAGCAGCAGCACTTATCTCGAAAACGTGAAATTTGAGTTCGAAGGCTGCGACAGCCCCGATTTTTATGCGATTTCCTTCGAAGATGACAAAGGTGTTTATATCGATAATATTGCCTTGCGTGGCAGTGCCGGTACCGTGTTTTCCACTTCCGATGCCACCCTGCTTTCGCAGATGTATGCTAAGCTCGATATCGACTTGTTCATTCTGCAGTTTGGCGGCAACGTAATGCCCTATATCAAAGATGCCAAAGCCGCCAAACAGCACGCAAGCTATTTCTACTCGCAAATGGCATTTCTCAAGCGCCTGGTTCCCGATGCATGCTTTATCGTTATCGGGCCTTCCGATATGTCGGTAAAAGAAAAAGACCAGTATATCACCTATCCTATGCTCGAAACCGTGCGCGACGAGTTAAAGGCAGCCACCCACAAAGCCGGAGGCGTTTACTGGGATATGTATAAAGCGATGGGCGGAAAAAACTCCATGATTGCCTGGGTAAATGCGAGTCCGCCGCTCGCCGGAACTGATTTTACCCACTTTACACCCCAGGGTACCAGCGTAATTGCTAACATGTTCTACAACGCACTCATTCTTGAATATAGTTCCTACAACGAAAGAATGAAGAAACCCCAATGAGGCTGTGGCTGACCATATCGTTACTTTTATTATCGCTGTGGCTCGGTGCACAGCAGCGTATTCCATATAAGAGGCCCACATACGATTTTATAGCCTACGATTCGTCGCAGTTAGTATTGCCCGGTGGCCGTGTGTATTTCGATAACTTTTACCGCAAGCTCAGCAGGCTTATATTCGAAGGCGACGGTAAGGTGAAAATCATGCATATCGGCGCTTCCCATATTCAGGCAGGCATGTGGTCGTGGGCAGTTCGTT
>JAGOEF010000095.1 GCA_017997855.1 Bacteroidales bacterium | reverse complement strand
AGTTTTTTGTTCGAAGTGCTCAAAAACAACACCACCATTCCGGTAATTCTTACCGATGAGGAAGACAACATCATTGCCTGGCGCAATTTAGATTCCCTGAAAATGGAGAATGCCGATTACAGCAAAAACATGCTTGCAGTGATGAAAAAACATCACGACCCCATAATTATCGAACTCTACGAAGGCCATTTCAACCGTATTTACTACAAGGATTCCACCCTGCTTACCCAGCTTCAGTATTACCCTTATGTTCAGCTGGGTGTAATTTTCATGTTTATTATGGTGTCGTACCTGGCGTTCAGTTCATCGCGCAAAGCCGAGCAAAACCACGTATGGCTGGGTATGTCGAAAGAAACTGCGCATCAGCTGGGAACGCCGATATCGTCGCTTATGGGGTGGATTGAGATTATCAAAGACCAGCATGGCGACCCCGAAATGATTGCCGAAATGAGTAAAGACATTGAGCGTCTCGAAAAAATTACGGCGCGCTTTTCGAAAATCGGCTCCGACCCCATTGTTAAACCCACCGAGTTGCTGCCGGTGCTACGGGGTGCGGTGCAATATATTAAAACCCGTGCATCCGATAAAGTAATTTTCTCGGTGCAAACCGACAGCAGCGAAAACCTGCTGGTTCCGCTCAATCAGGAATTGTTCGAATGGGTTATCGAAAACCTTTGCAAAAATGCCATAGATGCCATGGATGCCAAAGGCGAGATTAACGTCAATGTGCACGAAACATCGAAAAATGTAATTATCGACATTAAAGATACGGGCAAAGGCATTCCCAAGTCGAAGTACAAAACCATTTTCCAACCCGGTTATTCCACCAAAAGCCGTGGCTGGGGTCTGGGGCTGTCGCTTTCGAAACGCATCGTGGAACAATATCATCGAGGTAAAATCTTTTTGAAAAACTCCGAAGTCAATGTCGGGTCAACTTTCCGCATCATACTTCACAAACAGATAAAGACCCGCCGCAAGGCTAAATGAAAATTTTTGATACGGGTTTAAATAGTTTTATTAATTTTGCCCAAATTTTTGAAAGTGGCTACAACAAGTCAATATCTCATTCCCTTACGGATAAATACCGGTACAACCGAAGTATTCGGCTTTGATATTGACCATGCTTTTTTTGCCGGATTCGAAGTTTCGGAACTAAAAGGCGGCGTGCTAACTGCCCGTGTCTCGCTCACCCGGAACGATGATTCCTACCTGATTGGCATCGCAATTAAAGGCTATGCCGAAGTAGCATGCGACCGTTGTCTCGACCTGTGCAAACAGTCCATCGATATCAGCGACGAAATTGTGGCCGACATTGCTGACGAAACCAATTTCGATACCGGCGATATAAATATCAGCGTGGCCTCGAACGATAACTACCTCGATATGTCGGTGCTTTTTCACGACCTGATTATTACCGCCCTGCCGGTAAAACGAGTGCACGACAAAAAAATGGGTAAAGATCAGGTGTGTAATCCCGAAATGATTAAACTACTCAAACAATACATCACCGACGAACCGCAAACACGCGATCCCCGGTGGGACAAACTAAACGAACTTAAAAACTGATTGTAATTTTTAAAAATATACTGAAATGGCACATCCTAAACGAAGACACTCAAAAACCAGAAGTAAAAAACGTCGTACACACTACACTGCATCAGCACCTCAGCTATCGACCTGCTCCAATTGCAACGCCAGCGTTCCGTATCATCATGTATGCCCCGAATGTGGCTTCTATCGCGGAAAACTGGTTATCGAAAAAGAAGTGAAAGCATAGTCACGTTTAAGCACATACTATGAGAATCGGCCTTGACATTTCGGGAGGCGATTTTGCTCCTCAACAAACCGTTGAAGGAGCTATTTTTGCTTTACGCGAACTGAAAAGCGATAACCGTATTGTTCTTATCGGAAACCAGCCGGTAATCGAAAAAGAACTGGCCGCACGGGGTGTTTCTCCCTCGGCTTTCGATATTGTGCATGCCCCCGAAAACATCGAAATGCACGACAATCCGGTAAAAGCCTTCGAAACCAAGCGCGAAAGCAGCATTGTGAAAGGTTTTCACATGCTGGCCACCGGATTGATCGATGGGTTTGCCAGTCTCGGAAATACGGGTGCTATGCTGGTGGGAGCCATGCATGTGATTAAACCCGTTCCGGGAATTATCCGACCCTGCATCTCGTCGGTGTATCCCAACATACAAGGCAGCTACAATTTATTTCTCGACGTCGGGCTGAATCCCGACAGTAAACCCGAAATGCTGGTGCAATACGGTATCATCGGTTCGGTGTTTTCGGAGCTGGTATTTAATGTGAAAAATCCAAAAACCGGTTTGCTCAACATTGGCACCGAGGCCGGAAAGGGCAATCTGCAAACCAAAACCGCCTACGATATACTCGCGGCCTGTACACAGATACGCTTTGCAGGAAACATCGAACCCAATCAGTTGTTTGATGCCGATGCCGCCGATGTTATTGTAACCGATGGTTTTGTTGGAAACATTGTGCTGAAACAGGCCGAAGCATTCTATGCCTTGTTGAAATCAAGGAATATTTCGGATCCGTATTTCGAAAAATACAATTTCGAATTGTATGGCGGAACTCCTGTGCTCGGCATTAACCGCTGTGTTGTGATTGGTCACGGTCGCAGCAATAGCATAGCGGTTAAAAACATGGTTCTTCAAACCGCAAGAATCATTCAGGTAAATTTATGTGAAGAAATAATTAAAATAATGCAGCATGGCAAAGATTCGAGCTACCATTAAGGGCGTGGGCGGATACGTTCCCGACTACATCCTCACCAACGAAGAGCTTTCGCAGATGGTTGACACCTCTGACGAATGGATTATGACGCGCATTGGCATTAAAGAAAGAAGAATTCTAAAAGAGGAAGGTAAAGCCACCAGCGATATGGCCGCAATAGCGGTAAACCAGTTGTTAGAAAAGACCGGCACACGCCCCGACGAAATAGATATGCTGATTTGCGGTGTGGTAACCCCCGACATGCAATTTCCGGCCACAGCCAATATTATCTGTGACAAGACCGGGATATTGAATGCCTTTGGCTACGATATGAATGCCGGATGCAGCAGTTTTTTGTTTGCACTGGTAACGGCATCAAAGTTTGTTGAATGCGGAACCCACAAAAAAGTTATTGTGGTTGGTGCCGATAAAATGTCGTCGATTACCGACTATTCCGACCGCAAAACCAGTCCGATTTTTGGTGATGGTGCCGGCGCTGTATTGCTGGAGCCCAGCACCGACGAAAGCGGCATTTACGACTCGCTGATGCACGTTGACGGTTCGGGCAGGCATCATTTATACCAGCTGGCCGGGGGTTCGCTGAATCCGCCCAGTTTCGAAACCATTTTACGCAGGCAGCACTTCATCTATCAGGAAGGTCAGCCGGTGTTTAAGGCCGCCGTGAGCAATATGGCCGATGTAGCAGTCGAAATCATGCAGCGCAACAACCTCACCGACGAAACCCTCAACTGGTTTGTGCCTCATCAGGCCAATATGCGCATTATCGATGCCACAGCACGCCGCATGGGAGTTACCAATAAGGACAAGGTGCAGGTAAATATCGAAAAGTTCGGAAATACCACTTCGGCCACCATTCCCCTATTACTCTGGGATTACGAAAAACAAATGAAAAAAGGCGACAATGTGGTAATTGCCACTTTTGGTGCCGGGTTCACCTGGGGTGCGTGCTACATAAAATGGGGATACGATGGCGATAAAGTAAAATAATTGCGTAAATTCTTTATTCCACTTGTAGAAAAGCTTTTATCAGGATTTTTACTACCCCGGGACTACAATAACACTCCCTTATTACCTTAATTTGCTGAGGTTTTCGTAAAACAGGAATTTTCTATTGTACCACCAGTTTAGCCGCCATCCCTGTGTTTTTTAGCCGTGCCAAATACATACCCGGCATTAAGCCCGTGAGGGCGATGCGGTTTTCGCCTTTGCTTAGGTTTGTTTTTAGTGCCACACTGCCCGTGCTGCCATACAATTCGAGCACATCTTCTGCCGGAGCGGTAACGGTAACCCAGCCGAAAGCCGGGTTGGGATAAACCGTGAATTTATCCTCCGGGCTTTGTAACGGGGGCGATATGGATGTATATACATCATTGCCAAGGCTATCGGTCTTAATTAGGAATATCCTCTCGGGTTGCTCCCAGTGTTGCTCTTCTTCTATCCACTCTGCGCAAACGCCCCATCCGGCTATGGCGAAGCCTCCGTCGTCGGTTTGAACTATTTTATTGGGATATGAATAGCTTATAAAACTAGGGTCACCTAAGGGAAAATATGTATAATGCCGAGTATATAGACTATCACCATTACTGTTCAGCATATATAGAAATGGACGCCTAAAGTCCCATTCCGGTGTTTTTCTGGCTGTTCCGGTAACCGCAATTCTCCCATCGGGCAGTTCGCACATCGAGTAAAAATAGCAATAAATCGTATCGCGGTAATCCTGAGGTTCCGGGTGGTATTCGCGATAAATCTTCTGCCAGATGCCAACGCCATTCGTGTCGAATTTATACAGCCATCCGTCATAGGGGTACAACCCCCCGAATTCTTCCCCGTAAGCCCGCGCTCCACATACCACATAGCCCGAGTCGCGTGTTTCAATTATATCCATCAGTTCGGGAGAATTAAAGCTACCCGACGGAAATATCTGCTTCCACTTGAAATTCCCCAAACTGTCGGTTTTCATAATGAAAGGGGACATAATGTTTTGTTCAAAATCATGATTTAAACCAATAACTAAAAAGCCTTTATCCCAGGTTTCAATTGCTTTCCTGCCCGATTGCCAATTACTAATTCCAAAATTATTCGAGAAAGCTATGCTTCTTGACCAAGAAGCATTCCCAACACAATCTAACCTGATTAATAGTACTTGACCCCTGATAACCTCCGGTGTATAGTATTCCGATCTGGTTGAATCAACACTTCCAACCAATATATAACCACCATCTGAGCAGAGATTCATATTCCAACACCTTTTTGCTATCGTATCTTCATAAAACCTTTTTATGCAAGTGGTGTCAAAATTTTCGTTCAATTTTATAAAGAATAAATGATTTTCTTCACTTATTATTGAGAACTCTTGTCCGGCAAAGACAAACTCATTTTCTGCATTTATAGCAAAACTTCCATTTTCATTATAGACATTCGAGTTGCATTTTGAAAAAGGGAAAGTGCTTTGTAATTCACCGGAACTATCAATTTTTGTTATATGCAAACCTTGCAGCCATTGGTTGCAGTAGGTGTTTTCATAATTAATTCCGCCGACAAGAATATATTCATTGTTTACTATTTGCATGTTATTACAATGGTAATAGTATTCGTACGGGTAATTGCGGTTGAACACCGTGGTTTCCTGTGCAAGGGCGGCCAGGCTGAGCAGACTGAAAAATGCTATCGGAAAGATATGCTTCATAACTATTCCATTTGCTATTGTACGATAAGTTTAGCCGCCATCCCTGTGTTTTTTAGCCGTGCCAAATACATCCCCGGTTGTAAATCACAAATATCAACTTTATTAATTCCAACCCCAACAGTTTGCAGCAACACCAAGCTGCCATTTGTCGAATAAATCTCCAGTACATCGTCCTCAATCCATTGCGGCAACTCAACAAAAAACTCATCTGTTGCCGGGTTAGGGTAACATTGCAGTTTAAATTCTGTAATCGGTTTTGATTGAACAGGCGAAATGTCGCTTAGTATTGTATCGTTGCCTAAGCTGTCGGTTTTAATGAGGAAAATGCGTTGTGAGCTAACCCATACTTGATTTATTTCGTCCCAATCATAAAACTCTCCAGACCCACCAATAGCAAAACCATTGTCGTTTGTTGTTATAATTGTATTTGGATTATACCATGGGTTTGCAGTTTCATAAATTTTTGTAAGTATTGAGTCTCCAACACTATTTAGTAAATAAAATTTAGGTTTTCTGCCATATAGCTGACCGTTCTTTGATGTAGCTATTAATGCCAAGTTTCCATTACTTAGTTCTGTAACTCCATTGAAAACATTATAAATTGTATCTCGCCAATCTGTATTTTCGACGGTGTAATCCCGATACTTTTTATTCCATATTTCATTTCCGTCATTATCAATTTTAACCAGCCACCCGTCGTAGGGATACAGCCCACCGAATGTTTCGCCGTAGGTGTAGGCTCCGCAAACCACATAGCATGAATCGTGCGTGGCAATGATGTCGGAGAATCCGGGGTTATGAAATGCCCCGTTTCCATAAAAATTTACCCATTCCTGGTTACCCAGACTGTCGGTTTTTAAAATTAGATCCATGGAATTCCCGTAATCGGAGGTGCTTCCGGTAG
>JAGOEF010000094.1 GCA_017997855.1 Bacteroidales bacterium | reverse complement strand
GGGGAATGTAATGATAATAACGAATAACTGCAGATGTACCTTAACTGCCACTCATACTACAGCCTGCGCTACGGCGCACTCAGCCTCGATCAGCTTATCGACGGGGCACTCCGTAACGACATGGATACGATTGCACTTACCGACATCAACAACACCACTGCCTTGCCCGAGTTTGTGTTTCTGGCGCGCAGCAAGGGACTGAAACCCGTTGGCGGTGCCGACATCCGTAAGGGCAACCGGCGCATTGCTGTGTGCATTGCCCGAAATAACAATGGCCTGCGCGAAATCAACAGTTTTTTAAGCGACATTGCCATCAATGGCCGTAAACACGATGCTATTCCTGATTTCGACAATGCATATGTGATTTTCCCTGCCGGATGTGTTCCCGACAGACCGTTGAAAGAGCGCGAATATGTGGGCGTAGCCCTGTGGCAGACCCACCTGCTGCCCTTGCTGATCGCAAAGTACCGCATCGCAAAAATGCTGGTACTCCACAGTCTGAGTGTCGGCAGCGACGAATCGTATGAGTTGCATCGTCACCTGCGTGCCATCGATAAAAATACACTGCTCTCGAAGCTTATGCCTGCCGATTTAGCCCGGCGGGGCGACCGCTTTGTCAGCCCTTCAACCATACGTGCTGCCTTTGCGGCCTATCCCGAGGTGGTAAGCAATACCCTGAACCTGCTCCGCAATTGCTCGCTGCACTTCGACAGCTCGGTGAAAAACCTGAAGATGTTCACCGGCAATGCCCGCGACGACCGCAACCTGCTTGCCCGCGAAGCCTACGCCGGATTGGTATTGCGTTACGGTACCGACAATGCCGAAGCCATGCGCCGTCTGGAGCACGAACTGGGGATCATCGAAAATATGGGCTTTGCCTCGTACTTTCTTATTGCATGGGATCTGGTGCGCTACACCATGAGCCGCGGCTTTTACCATGTGGGGCGGGGGAGTGGCGCCAACAGCATTGCGGCTTATTGCCTGCGCATCACCGATGTGGACCCCATAGAACTTGATCTGTATTTCGAACGATTCCTGAACCCGAAGCGCAGCAGTCCTCCCGATTTCGATATCGATTATTCGTGGAGCGACCGCGACGAAGTGCACAACTATCTTTTCGATAAGTATGGAAAAGAACGTTGTGCTTTGCTGGGAGCCATGTCGACGTTCCGCAGCCGTGCTGCCCTGCGCGAACTGGGAAAAGTGTACGGTCTTACCGGCGATGAGCTCGAAAACCTGAGTCACCGCCCTGCGCAATACGGACGCAGCGACGACGTGCACAGACGCATTGTGAAAATAGCAGCCCAAATGGATGGCTTTCCCAACCTGCGCACCATTCATGCCGGTGGTGTGCTTATCAGCAATGAACCCATTACCACTTTTGCGGCTCTCGACATGCCACCAAAAGGTTATCAGACTACCCAGTGGGATATGTACACCGCCGAGCATATCGGTTTCGAGAAATTCGATATACTCAGTCAACGGGGTATTGGGCACATCCGCGAAAGCTGCGAAATCATCCTGAAAAATAAAGGTGTAGAAGTGGATATTCACGACATTCCACGCTTCAAACAGGACGAGGCATCGCGGCAACTGCTGAAATCGGCACATACCACAGGCTGCTTTTACATTGAGAGCCCTGCCATGAAAGGTTTACTGCGTAAGCTGCGTTGCGAAGATTACATTACCCTGGTGGCTGCCAGTAGTATCATACGCCCCGGCGTTTCGAGCTCGGGAATGATGCAGGAGTACATTCGCCGGTTCCATAATCAGGATGGTTTTGAGTACCTGCATCCGGTGATGAAAGAGCAACTTGAAGAAACCTATGGGGTGATGGTGTATCAGGAAGATGTGCTGAAAGTGTGTCATCATTATGCCGGGCTCGACCTTGCCGATGCCGATGTGTTGCGTCGCGCCATGAGCGGCAAATTTAGATCGCGGGCGGAGTTCGAACGTATTTTCGATCGTTTTTTCGAAGGCTGCCGCAGCAAGGGTCGTCCGGAAGAAATAAGCCGAGAGGTGTGGCGGCAGATTGCCTCGTTTGCCGGATATTCCTTCTCGAAAGCCCATTCGGCATCGTATGCAGCCGAGAGTTTTCAGAGCCTCTACCTGAAGGCACATTACCCGCTTGAGTTTATGACGGCAGTCATCAATAACTTTGGCGGATATTATTTTTCGTGGGTCTATTTTCAGGAAGCCCGCCGCCTGGGGGCAAATATTTGCCTGCCCTGTGTGAACCGGAGTAATTATATGACCTGCATCCGCGGCAGCGATATTTACGTGGGCTTCATTCATCTGCAGAATCTTGAGCAGCAACTGGCGCACCGAATTGTGGCTGAACGGGAGCGGGGAGGTGATTATACGGGATTGGGCGATTTTGTAAAACGCATTGCTGCGGGAAGAGAACAACTGACCATTCTGATACGCAGCGGAGCTTTTTCGTTTACGGGAAAAACCAAGGCTGAGCTGCTGTGGCTGGCACACGATATGACGCAGAAAGTAAAAACACCGCCTCCGATGCCGGTAGCTATGTTCGAACCCGAATTGCGCGATTGGCGTCTGCCCGCTTTTAACTCCGACAGGCTCGAAGATGCCTATGACGAAATTGAGCTGATAGGTTTTCCGGTTGGCATGAGTTGGTTCGACCTGTTGCAGACCTCATTCCGCGGTGAGGTAATGGCCGGCGATATGCTGAATCATACCGGCCAAACCGTTCGCATGCTGGGCTTGTTTGTTACGCTGAAGTATGTGTACACCTCGAAAAAAGAAATTATGAATTTTGGGGCATGGCTCGATGCCGAAGGCAATTTCTTCGATTCGGTGCATTTTCCGGCCAGCCTGAAGGAGTATCCGTTCAGGGGAAATGGACTTTATCTTATGTTGGGAAAAGTAAGCGAAGAATTCGGGCATCCCACCCTCGATGTGCAGAAACTGGCGAGATTGCCGCTAAAACCCGATCCGAGAGAGAAGTAAGTAAGCTCAGGGTTCTTCGGGCTCGAAGGGCCTCCATGTCATTTGCTCAAAGCAACCAATTAGCCCAGGCAACCTGTTACTTTTTCGACTTCTTCGAGTATCTCTCCTGATTTAACCAGGGCCTTCATAGCATTATGGTCGGTATGCAGCGGACGGTCGATGTCGAGAAAATCAACATGGCGGCGCACTACTTCCCAGGCTTTTGTGGTACCAACTCCAAAAGTGTTGATTTCTTCTTTTCTGAAATCAAGAGCCTGAGCAGCAGCCATAAATTCAATTCCTAAAATACCATACGCATTATCGAGAATCTGATTGTTTTTTAATGCTGTATTCATACCCATCGAAACAAAGTCTTCCTGATCGGCAGCAGCCGGAATACTTTGAATGGCTGCCGGAGCACTTAACAGCTTCTGTTCAACAATCTGCATGTCTGCGGTGTACTGACTCAGCATCAGCCCCGAAAACATTCCGGCACCCTTGGTAAGAAACGCAGGTAGTCCCACGCTTAGTGCAGGGTTGTTCAGCCGGTTCATTCGGCGTTCGCTCAATACCGAAACCATGGTGATAACCATTCCGGCCATTTCCATTGGAACAGCTACCGGTGAGCCCTGGAAATTGGCTCCCGAAAGTGCTAATTCCTTGTCAGGGAAGAAGATGGGGTTGTCTCCAACTCCGTTCAACTCGATTTCTACCTGCGAGCGGGCATAAGCCAACGCATCATGGGCAGCTCCGATTACCTGAGGTGTGGAACGCATCGAGTAAGCATCCTGAACCTTGCATTTTACCCTAGCTTCTTTGAGGTCACCGCCCGAAACACATTTTTCGATAGAAAGGGCTGAGCGGATGGCTCCCGAAAAACCGCGCACTTCGTGCAGCAGTGCCGTATAAGGTTTCATGTTTGCTTTTAAGGCTTCGAGCGACATGGCGCAGGCAATTTCGGCTTGTTTCAACCAACGATTGGCATCGTAAAGAAACAATGCGCTCATTCCGGTGAGGAAGTTACTTCCGTTGATGGTTGCCAGTCCGTCGCGTGCTTTGAGACCCGGTATTGCAATGCCTGCTTTTTCGAAGGCTGTGCGCCCGTCGAGCAAATCTCCGTTATAATAGGCTTTGCCTTCACCCATCATTAAAAGGGCAATCTGAGACATAGGTGCAAGGTCCCCACAGGCACCTACCGAGCCTTTTTCGCATACGTAGGGAGTCACACCTTTATTAAGCATTTCCACGAGGGTGAGGGTTACTTCAGGACGAATTCCCGAATTTCCGTGAGCATGCACATTAATACGCCCGAGCATTGCAGCACGAACATGCTCAATAGGGGCTGCATTGCCAATTCCGGCCGCGTGATTGTAAATTAAATATTTCTGAAATTCTTTTACCTGATTGTCGTCGAGCACTACTTCGGAAAACTCACCAATACCCGTATTCACACCATACATAATCTCGTGGGCTTCGATTTTTCGTTCGAGCATGGCCCTGCATTTCTTCATGCGCTCCAGTGCTTCTGCCGAAAGTTCAACTTTTCGCCCCAGCCGGGCTACTTCCATCACGTTTTCAATTGTCAGACCATGACCTTTAATAATGAGTGCTTGCATAGTTGTGTTTTTTATTTTTATGGCAATAAAAATAGTTTTTTTACAATAAAACCAACACAACAAGTTTGGTAAATTATTACGATTTATAAACCTGTTATTGTGTCTGAAAAAGCAAGCCATGAAGGGTTGGTACACGACAATAAACAAAAAGGGGAACTTCTGTTCGAAATTCCCCTTTCACATGTTTGGGTTTCCCCATGATGTGGCAGACTACTGTTATTACTGCCGGTGCTTTTGCTTGCGTTAGGCACCCCGGTGTGTGTTTCATTGCTGACGACCACACCATCACCTGAAAGAACCTGCCCTTGATTCCTGACTTTTGCAAGCCCGGACTTTCGGACAACAGCACGTGAATTTGCAGACTTGTTTAAGGCCTGCCGGCCATGTGCCTGGGTTGCTCTACGATGCAATGTCGCCACGCATCGTGCAAATCTGTAGCGGTAGGGTGGTTCGCAAATTTTACAGAATAAGGCCTGAACCTGCTCCTGCACTACCTGCCGTCCGATCTCATCCGCCGACCTGCCTGCAACTGATCCCTTTCGGAATTTTCATTCTGTGAAAGAACCCGGGTACGCTTTGGTAATCGTGTTACGGACTACTTCTCTGCACCCCTTGTTTTTCAGATTGGCATTTTATCGCTCATCTGCTGATACAAACATAATATTCCGATATACCCCTTGTCAAGTTTTTTTGACTTTTTGTATGAACACTGTTTTCACAGCTTTATTAACATTTTGTTGAAAACCAAAGCTGTGGAAACTATCAATAAATCAATTGATTAGAAAAATGTTTCAATTATTTTACCAATTTATTAATAGAAATTCTCAATGCATATTCACCGGTTTTGCACACGCTGTGTATAAAAACTAAAAAAATAGTTGTAAAACTAAAACTTTAGTTGTATATTTGTTCCAGAAATATGAAACAAGAATATGAATCAAAATCAAAAGGAACTGACCAAAGCCGAATTGCAAATAATGCAGATACTTTGGAACATCGAAAAGGGCTTTGTTAACGACATCCTGAATGAGATACCGGAACCCAAACCCGCCTATAACACTGTATCGACAATTGTCAGAATTCTCGAAAAGAAAGGTTTTGTGTCATATATCCCTTATGGAAAGACCCACGAGTATTATCCTGTGGTATCGAAGGACCAATATACCCGTGAATACGTTGGTGGTGTTGTGAAAAACTATTTCCACAATTCGTTTAAGCAAATGCTTTCTTTTTTTGCAGAAAACAACAAACTTTCGATTCACGAGATTGAAGAAATCAGGAATTTAATGGAAGAGGAACTCCGTAAAAAACAAAATAAATAATGATATTACTATGGAATGGTTACTGATATATCCGATAAAAGTAGTGCTGTTGAGTGCTATATTCTTCGCTGTGTATTATTTTTTCATGCGCAACGATACATATTTTGGCTTACAGCGTTTCTATTTAATATTTTCTGTTGTCAACTCGCTGATTTTGCCATTGATACCTCTAAGCCTGAATGGCTCAGCTGCAGAGGCAATTGGGAATAGTGTCGTTTTGCAAACTGTAAATGTTACTGCCGATGGAGTGAATCAGGTATATAGCACAAACCAACAGTTGGGGTTCTGGATTTTGTTCATTTATCTGATTCCTGTTGTGTTGTTACTTAGCAAAATGGTGCTGGGCCTGTTGCGGATTCGTAGAATTCTGAAACAACCATCATCTGAATTTGTGTCAGGACACAAGGTAGTAAATATCCCTGCTACGGTTTCACCTTTCTCATTTTTTAACGTAATTGGTGTAAGTCAGCAGTTAAATCC
>JAGOEF010000093.1 GCA_017997855.1 Bacteroidales bacterium | reverse complement strand
ACAAAGCCTCGAAGTTACCACCGATGGTAATTACTCGGTTCAGGTTGTCGATGAACACGGATGTTCTGGAGGCGACGCAATTCAAGTTCTGTTCAATCCCACACCCGAAATAAACCTTGGCGACGACCAGACACTGTGCAGCAACGAAACACTGGTACTCGATGCCGGTGATAATTTATTCAGCTACCTCTGGCAGGATGGTTCTGTCGATCAGACCTATTCAGTTACCGAAGAGGGCAGCTATTCGGTTACCATCACCAACGAGTATCAGTGCACCAACTCCGATGAAATCCTTATTACGTTTACTCAGGCTCCCGATCCGGGCTTACCCGAAACCGACGAAGGCTGTGTAAATGAAGAATACACCTATACCCTTTCGGGCGCTTACGACTATGTTTTATGGTCAGACGAATCCACCGATAACACCTTTGCCCATACCTGGGACACGCCATCGGATTACGAAATCTGGGTTACCGTGGGTGTAGGTGAATGCGAAACCACCGATTTCATGACTGTGATTGTGGCTATTTGCGATGGCATTGCCAACCCCGTTTCGGGAATGCAGATCTCGGCCTATCCGAACCCCACCGGAAAATTCACTACAATCAGCATGACCGGATACAGCGGCGATGTGCAATTGGTACTTACCGATATTCAGGGAAAAGAATTGTGGGTGAACAACACCACAGCCCGCGAAGATTTCGCATGCACCATCGATTTGTCTGACTATGTTCCGGGCATGTACATTCTTCAGGTACGCACCGCCGATAAAGTAAGCAACCTGAAACTGATACGTGACAAATAGTTTGTAACTGCTATTACTTATTAATGGTGAAAGCCTCCGTGTTTTCACCATTTTTTTTGCACGCTCCTCCGGGCCGTTTGCATGCACCTCCGAACCGGTCGCCGAGCCGGTCATCTAGCGGAGTCGAGATGGAGCCGAGGTGCCCGGCGATTACTTCAGTAATCTATCCTAACCACCCGTAAATACCTGTACTGAGCCCGTCGAAGTACAGATTGCTTCATGTTCGTTCCTCTTCCGCAATGACGTGTGGCATATTATTCTTACCTCACATCATCAATTACGTATGCGGGAGAATAGCAATTATTGTCTGTAGTACATTAACATCAAATTTTCATTGGTGATTCCCTTCGGGAAATACGATTTTAATTAAATTTGCATTCTTTAATTTGATTGTGCATGATGATTCCGGCGAATTTAAAGAAAATATATAGCGTTTTTCGGAAGAAACCCTTCCTACTTCTGGATGCAGGGTCGGGCAACAGCGCCGCCACCAAGTTAAAAAAGCACATGCCCAAATGCCTGTACTATGGCATCGACATAACCCGCGATTACAACTACCGGCCCGATGATTTTGCCCTCATGGAAGGATTTTGGGAAAAAGACCTTACGCAACTATCCTTCGGCGACATCCCCGATCAGCACTTCGACGCGATTATTATGACCCATGTGATAGAGCATCTTCACAACGGAGATCAGGTAATCGAAGCCTTACTCAGCAAACTGAAATCCGGCGGGTACATCTACATAGAATATCCTTCGGCACGGAGCGTGAACTTTCCGAGCAAACGGGGAACCCTGAATTTTTACGATGACCCCACCCATGTGAGAATTTACACATTAAACGAAGTAAAAAGCATTGTCGAAAAATCGGGGTGCACAGTTCAGGATGCTGCCATTCGCCGTGATTTAAGAAACATACTGATTATGCCTGTAAAAATGCTGCATAACCGCATCAAATACGGCTATGTAATGAGCTCTGTCTATTGGGACTGGTACGGATTTGCCGAATATGTATTCGCCCGGAAAAACTAGCTTATTCCTCTTCCTTCTTCTTCTTAAGCTTCAGCAAAACCTCCTCCTGAATTGCGGTCGGAAGCGGCATATACTGGTGGAATTCCATCGAATAGTTGGCACGTCCGCTGGTAATATTTCGCAGCGAGGTAGCATAGCCAAACATCTCGGATAGAGGCACCAATCCGGTAAGCTTCTGCGAACCCTTGCGGTAACGACGCATATTATCAATTCTTCCCCTGCGGCGGTTAAGATTGCCGGTTACATCACCGATATAATCATCGGGAGTATTCACTTCGATTTTCATTACCGGTTCAAGCAGTATCGGTTTCGCTTTTAAGAAAGCCTGTTTAAAACACATCGAAGCACAAAGCTGAAAGGCCATATCGGAAGAATCGACCGGGTGATATTTTCCGTCGAGGATGGTTACGCGCACATTTTCGATGGGGAAACCCGCAAGAATACCACGGTTCAGGGTGGTTTGAATACCCTTACTGATGGAGGGAATATACTCGGCCGGAATATTTCCGCCTTTAATTTTATCAACAAACTCGAAACCTCCGTCGGTTTTAGGTTCAACGCGCATCAGTATCTGAGCGAATTGTCCTTTGCCTCCGGTTTGTTTTGCGTGCCGGTATTCGGCTTCAACATCCGTGGTGATGGCTTCGCGATATGCCACTGCAGGCTCACCGGTTTCAACTTCGAGCTTAAACTCTTCTTTCATGCGGTCAACCATAATTTCGAGATGCAATTCTCCCATTCCGGCAATTACGGTTTCGTTGGTTTCCTCATCAAAACGTGCATTGAACGAAGGGTCTTCGTTGGTGAGTTTAGCCAGCGCAGCACTTAGCCGGGTCTGGTCTTTCTGGTTTTTCATATTCACCTTCATCTCGATTACCGTGGGTGGAACCGTGATGTTTTCGAGAAGTAACGGATGATCGGGACAGCACAATGTATCACCGGTTTTGGTGTTCTTCATCCCGATAAGGGCAACTATATCGCCGGGGCCGGCTTTGGTTATTTCTTCCCGCTCTTTGGCTTTGATTCTCAAAATACGGCCTACTCGTTCTTTCTTACGTTTGGTGGCATTAAGTATTTCCATCCCGCTTTCGATATTGCCCGAGTAGATTCTCACAAATGTCTGCTGACCTACATAAGGGTCGTTAATCAGTTTAAAAGCCAGTCCCGAAAAAGGATCTTTTGCCGATGGCAGGCGGCTGTGGGTTTTGTCTTCGACGAATAGGTCGGATCCGATAACAGCGCCTTTATCAATGGGCGAAGGCAGGTAATCGACCACTGCATCAAGCAATAGCTGAACACCTTTGTTTTTATAGGCAGCTCCGCAAAACACCGGGGTTATCAGCAATTTGAGGCATGCCTCACGAATGGCTTTCTTCAACAATTGCGACGATACTTCTTTTTCGTCAAAATACAGGCTGAGGATTTCCTCATCAAAATCGGCAAGACGCTCAACCAACAGTTTTCGGGCTTCCTGAAACTTCTCGGCATACGAAGCAGGTATGGGCACTTCGAAACGTCCGGCTTCGGTAAACTCATAGGCTTTGGCTTCCACGATATCAATCATACCGGTAAAATCGGCTTCAGCACCCATGGGAATCTGAAGAGGGAGTGCCCGTGCATCCAGAAAATCGTTCATTTGGTTTACCACGTCGTAGAATGAGGCTCCCGTGCGGTCCATTTTATTGATAAAAGCAATGCGTGGCACCTTATAGCGGTCGGCCTGATACCACACGGTTTCACTCTGTGGCTCAACGCCACCGACGGCGCAAAACACGGCAACCATACCATCAAGAACGCGCAACGAACGCTCTACCTCCAGGGTGAAATCGACGTGTCCGGGGGTATCGATAATGTTTATCTGATGATTGTTCCAACTGGTGGTTATTGCGGCTGAGGCAATGGTAATACCCCGCTCCTGCTCCTGTTTCATAAAATCCATGGTTGCCTGCCCGTCGTGCACTTCACCAAGTTTACGGTTGACACCGGTTACAAACAAAATACGCTCGGTCACGGTAGTTTTTCCTGCATCTATATGGGCAGCAATGCCTATGTTTCTCAGTTTACTGTATGTCATAATTCCAATTTTACGAAAGGCGGCAAATGTAGTTAAAAACTTCGAGTATTCGCCACAAGGTTAAATAAGTGAAAATAAAAAGCGATAAATCTAATTTTTCCGGTCTGGTTTTCTTCTGAATGGCTTGCGCCGAAAGTTTTTGCGTTTGTCGGATCCACCCGATGTCCTGGGATTGTATTCCGGGGTTTTACCCAGCGATTCGGGAACTGCCTGTTTGGGAACTTCCTTATTAATTAGCTTTTCGATGCTGGCAAAAGCACGTTGTTCGGCTTCGCTGACAAAGGTAATGGCAATCCCTGTGGTCTGTGCCCGGGCGGTACGTCCAATACGGTGCACATAATCTTCGGCATCGTGGGGCACATCGTAGTTTATCACCAGATCGATATCTTCCACATCGATACCCCGCGAAAGAATATCGGTGGCAACCAGCACACGTATTTTACGGTTTTTGAAATCGCCAAGTACCTGCTCCCGCTGATTTTGCTCTAAATCGGAATGGATTTCAGCTACCGAGAAACGTACCCGCTTCAGCACCCGGCACAATTCCTTTACGCCTATTTTGGTTGCGCAAAACACCAGGGCACTTCTCACATCATATTCGCGAAGGATATGTATTACCATTTCGCTTTTCTGCGACTGAAACAGCACAAAGGCCAGTTGGTTAATGGCTTCGGGTGGTTTTGCCAGAGCAATGTTAACTTCGGCAGGGTTTTTCAGAATTTTATTGGCGATTTGGCGAATACGCGGAGGCATAGTAGCTGAAAACATCAGGGTCTGGCGTTGCTCGGGCAGGAACGAAATTATACGCATTATGTCGTCGTAAAATCCCATGTCGAGCATACGATCGGCCTCATCGAGAACCAGATACCGCAGGTTCGCAATTTTGGTTTTACCATCAGCCAGATGCGAAAGCATCCGTCCCGGCGTACAGATAACTATATCGGTGCCCAATTGCAATGCTTGTTGCTCACGCTGAAATGTAACCCCATCGCCGCCGCCATACACCGAAACCGAGCCAACACGGGCGAAATAGGCAAGGCCCATCAGGTGTTGTTCAATTTGCACGGCCAGTTCGCGGGTGGGGACAATAATCAGGGCTTTTATATCGTCGTCGCGGTCGTCGCTCACAATTCGTTGTATGAGGGGCAGCAGAAAAGCTGCTGTTTTACCGGTGCCCGTCTGCGCCGAGCCCATAACATCCTTCCCGCTGAGGATGAGCGGAATTACTTTTTCTTGTATCGGGGTAGCTTCTTCGTAACCTATTGCATCAATTGCTTCGAGCAAGCAATCATCAAAACCAAACTCTGTAAATCGCATTATACTTCTTTAAATAACTAACCGAACGGCTAAGTGTCGGTAAAAATCAAACTCCGGCAAAGATACGATTATATTGCCACAAAAAACACGATTACATAACATCACGCTGCCATATATCCCAGGCTTTATCGGCTTGTTCAAACAGCATCACCTCGCCATTCTGCGTGTAGGCACCCTGTGCAGCGCACTTTTTCATAAACTGGGTCTGAGGCGGATTATATACCAGATCGACACAGATATGATTTTCGGAAATTCCCTCGTAAGGAATTGCCGGAAAATCGTGGAACATGGGGTGCATTCCTACCGGGGTGGCATTGATGATGAGTTTATTTTCGGAAACAACACGCTGATTCAGAAACTGATAGCTAATGGTATCGTTACTTCCGGGCTTTCTCGAAACAAACTTGTAGGGCACTCCCATTTCTTTTAGAACAAAAGCAGTGGTTTTGGCCGAGCCTCCCGAACCTAAAATCAGTGCGGATACTTCTCGTCGGTTGATGGCACCCGAAAGAAGTTTTCTCAGCCCGTCAACATCAGTATTATAACCCTTCAGACCATAATTATCACCATCTCTGAAAATGCTGATTACATTCACCGTGCCTACTCGCAAAACCAAGGGGTCATGCTCGTTCAGGTAAGGAATTACCAACTCTTTATAGGGAGTTGTTACATTCAGCCCGACAAGATTTTTCTGGGCTTTCACTAAATTGTGAAGCTTGGTAATATCCGTCAATGGAAAAGTGTGGTAAATGGCATGCGAAATTCCTAAATCCGAAAACTTGTTGGTAAAATACGTTTTAGAGTAGGAATGGCCCAGGGGATATCCGATGAGTCCGAATTCTTTTTTATTCTCCATGAGTCTCCTCCTTTTTGGCTGCAGCTTTTTCCATTACCCAGATACAGACAAAGCCAAAAATCATAATTGCCAGAGCCACATACAATTCAGTTCCAGGCTGCGGAAGTTTCCAGATATAACCGGTTGTTTTTTCCACAGCACCGAATTTTTGAACCACAGCATCCTTCCAAGGCCATATTATCAATAATGACCCAAGAATAAACCCCGAAATACCAGCAATGGTCTGATTACGGAATTTTCGGAACACCCACGACAGTACATAAGAAAAACCTAACAAACCTGCAACTGCACCTAACACAACAGGTAAAAGCACTTCAATCCGGAGTTGCGTAACTGCCTCAATCATCACCAGATGATAATTTCCCAGTAAAATTAGCACGAACGAGCCGGAGATACCGGGCAATATCATGCTGCAAGCGGCTACAATCCCA
>JAGOEF010000092.1 GCA_017997855.1 Bacteroidales bacterium | reverse complement strand
TTAACTACTGGCAGAGGGTTTGCCCATGGCTGCAATAGCGGACCACATACATTCCGGCAGCCAGTTCAGAAACATCAAAACATAACTTTGTTTCGCTCAGGTTGTTATCAACATCAAAACGACGGAAAATCCTTCCATCGTTGCCAATAATCTCAATGGTGACAGAACCGGAGTTTGCAGGGACCTGTAAATTAAGATGATCCCGGCAAGGGTTGGGGTACATCAACACAGCATCGTTATCCACCTGTCCGACACCTACAAACTCGGTAGAATAATTCAGGCTGAAGCCGCCTGCGCGGGTATTGCCATTCGAGCGGAAGGTAACCGTAATTTTTTCCCCATCAATACTTATATCATCAGGTATGGTAGTCCCCGAAAAATTGGCCACTGTCTGATTGGCTGAATTCAGAATCTTTACATAATCGTTTACAGGTTCAGTTTCAAACTCGGTAAAGTGCAGGGTAATGCGCTGGGCATTTTCCGGCTCGATATACCAGTTGCAAAATGTACTGTTCTGATAATTGAACTGGGCGCTGCCATCGGTAATAGTCCCAACCGGTTCATAAAGGTGATTAATTGTAGTGCAATACACTGGTTTTATTCCTTTGAATGCCAGAAGAAAGCCTTTTCCCTGATTCTCGGCACCCGATGTAAATTTAACCAGAACTTTGTCGGATGAACTGTTAAATTCCAGTGGAATAACCGTACCCGAATACACGCCCAGCACAGGAGAATCCGTATCAGGTCCGTCAAAAATTGTCACCATATCATCATCGGCAATATCGAAAGCCAAAAATGTCAGCGTTATACCATTGGCTGAATCAGTTGGCTGAATTAGCCATTCGCAGTCGGTGTCAGGCAAATAATCAAACTGTGGTCCACTCCCATCGTCGATGGTACCGGCAATGCTTGTCAGCTCTTCCGAAGCAGAGCATCCGTTAGGATAGTTACCATCGGGAACTGCGTTTATTATCACTTCGTGCAACAATGTAAAATCGTTGGCACCTGGAGTCAGGTCATCAATATAGAAATAGCCGTCGGAACTACCGCCCCAACCCCAATTGATGTGATAATAATCTTCGTTTTGATAACCATCGAGAATAAATGCGTGCCCCGATACAAATTCATAATCGCTCCAACCGGCATAATACAAGGGAATGCCCTGATCGAGATGCTGGGTAAGTGTACCTTTCCAGTCGAAGTCTTCGGGCAGGCTGTCGCGGAAAAGATAGGTGGTGGCGCTATTATATCCGAAATAGGTTTTCAGTGTATATGCCCCCTTATGATTCCACATACCAGAGCCATCGGGACCATAATTCATATCAACCGATACACCGATATTATAAATCAACCGGGCAACATCATCGTTGAAATCGGTTAATGCAACGGGCATCTGATTGTAATTAAAAAAAGACTGCGAAAAGTCTTCTTCAATCCAGCCGTAATCATCGTGTTGATAGCCGTAACTTCCGGTTCCCTGCAAGGGATATCTGAAGTAATTAATCAATTGACCCAGTGCAGTTGCCACACAGCCGGTAACTGCATGTGAACCTGGTCCGGCAGGGTCGTAAGGACACATGGCATTGTAGTATAAACCCTGATTCCACTCGGTCTGCAACATGGGAGCCACCCCCGTTTTTGTTTGTTTTCGCAGCTGGGTAGCATCGCCAAGGCGCTGCCATTCATGTTGAATGGACTCATTGCCCTGTATCTGTTGACCAATGGCGTATTCTATCTGTGCGGCATAACTATCGAGCCAGAATGATGCAGCCGGATTTATTTCACCGGGCTTGCAAGTACCCACAAACGAAAATGCCAATACAGGAACAACCCCCTGATATTCCGAAACAATCACAAAGCCACCACCCACCATATTAAATACGGTGAAAACTTCGTGTTCTCCCATGGTTTTGGTCCATAAGGATTCAATCTGCACGCTGGCATAATCGGTTTGCCGGAATGGCTGAACCTGTTCATAGAAAAAGTTAACCGCAACACGCGACGATACCGACGTGTTACTTGCAAAAGCCATAATCGAAAGGCCAATTATCAGAAATACGGTTACACTCCACTTTTTCATAGGGTTATGGGTTGAGTTGATTGATAAACTGATTTATTTTTCGATTGCGTTCAATTCGCTGCCGCAGTTGAATTCGGTATGCATCCGCATCGAGGTTTTGGATTCGGGCAACACCTGTTCGTATGGCAGCTTCGGCAACAGCTGGGGCAACAAATTCAATCACCCGGCTATCGAGTGGTTTTGGAATAATATAATCACGCGAGAACTCTAGATTACTGAGTTTATATGCCTGCAATACTTCGTCGGTCACGGGCAGACGAGCCAATCGGGCGAGTGCGTGCGCTGCCGCCATTTTCATTTCTTCGTTTATATCGGTAGCCATTACATCGAGTGCTCCCCTGAAAATAAAGGGAAAACCCAGTACATTGTTCACCTGATTGGGAAAATCGGATCTTCCGGTGGCCATAATGATATCGCTGCGCACTGCAACGGCCTCATCGTAAGCGATTTCGGGGTTGGGGTTGGCCATGGCAAACACAATAGGATTCTCGTTCATCGAGGCAATCATGCTTCGGTTGACGAGGTTTCCTGCTGACACACCTATAAAAACATCAGCGTCCTTCATGGCTTCGCTTAGGGTGGAAATATTCCGGCTTGTGATAAACTGAAGCCTTTCGTCGCGGATATCACGGGTTCGGTTCAACACACCACCGATGTCGCTCATAACAATATTTTCGGGATTAACACCCAGACTACAGAAAAAGCGGGCGCACGAAATTCCGGCGGCCCCTGCCCCACTGAATACAACCTGCACTTCCGAAATCTTTTTACCAACAATTTGCAGGGCATTCATTAGCGCTGCCCCTGCAATAATTGCCGTTCCGTGTTGATCGTCATGAAAAACCGGAATATTGCATTGTTGACGCAATTTTTGTTCAACAAAAAAACATTCAGGAGCCTTAATATCCTCAAGGTTTATTCCACCAAAACCCGGACAAAGCGAAGCAACGATATCCACCAGTTTTTGCGGATTATTTTCATCGATTTCGAGGTCAAAAACATCAATATCGGCAAATGCTTTAAAAAGCAGGGCTTTCCCCTCCATAACCGGTTTCGATGCTAACGGGCCAATATTTCCCAAGCCCAATACAGCCGTTCCATTCGAAATAACAGCCACCAGATTATTTTTGGCTGTATATTCACCGGCAAGCGAAGGGTTTTTCTCAATTTCGAGGCATGGTGCTGCTACCCCGGGTGTATAGGCCAGCGATAAATCGTGTTGGTCGCGATAAGGTTTCGAGGCAATCACCTCCAGTTTTCCCTTTCGGCCTTCAGCATGGTATGCGAGGGCTTCGTTATCGATGGTTGATGACATATTAATCGTTTTCGTCGAGAACTACATCGTCATCGTCGCCCATCAAATCTTTCGACCGGCCCTGTTCGCGCAGGGCATGCTTACGCATCTCTGCATTTTCGCTACGGTTCTTATAAATATCGATGGCAAGATACAAGGCATTGCGGAACGATTCGTCGGATGCATTGCCGGTACCCACCAATTCGTAGGCTGTGCCGTGTGCCGGAGAAGTTCTTACTACCGGAAGACCTGCCGTAAAATTCACACCGCTGTCGAATGCCAGTGCTTTAAAGGGTGCCAGACCCTGGTCGTGATACATAGCCAGAATGCCATCGAAACGGGCATAATTGTCGGAGCCGAACAAACCATCGGCAGCAAAGGGGCCCAATGCCATAATTTTTTGCTTACGTGCTTCTTCGATTGCCGGAATAATAATTTCGGTTTCTTCATTGCCAATCACACCTCCATCACCGCAGTGCGGGTTTAGCGATAATACGGCGATGCGGGGCTTGCGTATGCTAAAGTCGTTGCGCAGCGAATCGTTAAACACTTTGAGTTTACTCACGATGAGCTCTTTAGTCATTAAGCGGGCTACATCTTTTATCGGAACATGCCCCATCACCGTTCCCACTCTTAGCTTTTCGCTAACCAGCAGCATCAGATAATCTTTCACACCTAATTTATCAGCCAGATACTCGGTATGTCCCGGAAAAGAAAAGCCTGCCTCTGCAATATTATGTTTATTAATAGGGCCGGTAACCAGCGCATTAATTTTCCCTTGCTGAAGGCTTTTCACTGCGCACTCGAGCGCCTGATACGAAGCAAGACCAGCTTCGGGGGTAGATTTACCCAATTCCACTTTCACATCTTCATCGACGCAATTTATGATATTCGACCTTTTGGGGTGGGCTTCTTCTGCAGTTCTGACAGGGTTCAGGCTAAAATTTTCGACATTGATGGCCTTGCGGTGATAGGCTACCACCTTGGGTGAACCAAACAGCACCGGAATACACATATCGTTTATGCGCTGATCGCTGAGGGTTTTTATTATAACTTCGTAACTGATACTGTTAATATCGCCGTGGCTTATGCCAATTTTAATCTTCTCCATACTCACTATTTTTCATCTGTTTTAATGCACGCCAAAGTTACATTGTATTCATCATGAATTACATTTTTTGCTAAAAAAATCAAACAACAACCTGACTCCCGAACCCGTGGCTGCTTTTCCGCGATAAGAATCGTTGGCATCGAGATAGGCTGTTCCTGCAATATCGAGATGAATCCATGGATAATCGGTAAAATGTTCGAGGAATTTACCTGCAGTAATGGTACCGGCAAAGCGTCCGCCAATATTTTTCAAATCGGCAACATCCGATTTTATCAGTTCTCCGTATTCCTCCCAGAGCGGTAGTTCCACCAAACGCTCATAACTTGTCTGTCCCGATTGTTTCAGGGTTTCGAGACATGCGCTGTTATTACTCATGGCCGCAATGGCAATGGTTCCTACAGCAACTACCGCAGCTCCTGTTAAGGTTGCAAGATCGACAACCAGTTCAGGCTCATATTTTTTTGCATAAGCAAGTGCATCGGCCAGTATCATACGTCCCTCGGCATCGGTATTCAGCACTTCGACCGTGGTGCCATCATACATGGTAATCACATCCTGCGGGGCGTAGGCATTTTCGCCCGGACGGTTATCAGTGGCCGGTATCAGGGCTATCACGTACAACGGTAACTGCGCTTTTGCAACTGCAAATAAGATAGCGCAGGCGGCGGCCGCTCCCGCTTTGTCGCTTTTCATGCTGTCCATCGAACCCTGGGTGGGCTTTAAGCTCAGTCCGCCTGTATCGAAAACAATGCCTTTGCCAACCACCACGTAGGGTTTTTCGTTGATGGCATTGGCTGGTTTATAGGTCATAATACTAAAACTCGGCGGGTCGATACTGCCACGGTTCACCGCCAGTAATCCACCCATGCGCAGCGCTTCAATCCGCTTTTTATCGAATACTTCCACTCCGATTCCAGCATTCTGACCAACTTCCTGAATTTTTTCAGCCAGCTTGTGTGCACTCATGTGCGACAAGGGTTCGTTCACAATATCACGGGCCAGATAAACCGCTTCACAAAGCGTATTCAACCGGTATACATCGACATCAGTAATACATTCTGAAACCAACGAAATCGTATTCAGGTCTATTTCTTTTTTATCACGGTCGGTAAAATATTTGTTGAACCGGTATGCCGATAACACAATTCCTTCGGCAAATGCCATGGCCGGTTTTGGAGATTTCGAAAAATCGGAAACAAAAACGTCGGTGGTTTTGTTTTTGAGTAAGTACTTACAAACATCGCTTCCCAGCATCCTGATTTTTTCGATGGCTTCGGGAGAGTCAGGGTTTTCGGGCAACATCACCACAAAATTCCATTTGAAATACGAATTTATCGAAATGCACTTTTCATCGGTTTCCAGTTTCGAAAGCAGATAAGCCTGCTCAGGCTTTGTAAGTGGAATAGATTGTGCATGGGCTTTGTCGCTGAGCAGATACACAACGGTTTCGTCGGCGGGAACCTGCCCTGCCAGTTTTATATTCGGTTGTTTTGTCATTGATTTGATATTTTTCTAATTCACATAATCCTGTCGCGTAACTATCGTGTAATAATCATTGTCAACCTGAATATACCCCTGATCGTAACAAAAGAAATAGGTATTTCCGGTTTTTGTGGTAAACACATTGGTATGATAATCAAAGTTAAAACCTTCATCCACCAGCTTCTGCCGGCTCACACGTGTTTTCCCTTTTGTATTAACCGATTCGAGCACCCTGCGGTTTTTCTTAAGGATACGGTTAATATTCCTGATCAGATTGGTGTGGTCCTGATTGAGCCGGTTGTTGTAAGTGTTGCGGCACTGGTCGCTGCAAAACTTCTTATCAACCCTGCCAATAAGCTTTTCTCCACATTCGAGACATACTTTGTCCATAATTTCGGAATTTATCCAAAGATAATAAAATGATGGAAATTATCTCGAACTTAAATTGAATTATCTCCAGACAAAATTATTGTGTGCTTATCTGAAACGACATTGTCCTTAATAACCCATTGCCTTGTCGTCGCTCAGGTGATACTGAACAATTCCTGCCAACGGGTCATTAATGAATTTTCCGGTAAGTATTTTATTCTTTTGGGCAGCTACTTTAATTTCGTTTTCGAAATTCGATGCAACAGAACCAATAAAACCAACGGGCAGGT
>JAGOEF010000091.1 GCA_017997855.1 Bacteroidales bacterium | reverse complement strand
GGTTATTGTTATTTGAGGACTGGTTTAATAAAAGCCTCCTATTAAGTATTTATCAATCATTTCATTTAAAATATCACTTCCCAGGCCTTTATATGTTTTATCCCATTTCGAATGGGATAACCTACTTCATCGAGACTTAGCACGTATTTTTCATAATTGTCGGGAATGACTTCAAGGGCTGCGTATTCACGCCTCGCGGTTTCAGGGTCTTCCATCGAATAACACGCTTGCATATAGATTTTTCGATCGCCTTTCAACGCTACAAAGTCAACCTCTTTATCTCCGAAAACGCCAGTATAAACCTCAAAACCGAGTCGGCGCAATTCGAGATAGACTGTGTTTTCAAGTAGATACCCGGCACCATAGCCATAGCCCTGATACAAATAATTCCTGAAAGCCACATCATTGATGTAATACTTGCAATTTCCCGATATGGTTTCCTTCCCTCGAATATTGTACCGGTCAGCTTTATGTATTATGTAAGCATTCGTCAAATAGGTTATATAAGTTGATATAGTTTCATAATTTGTTTTACGCTTTTTCGCAGCAAAATATCCAACAATATTGGAGACCGATATCAAATTTGAAGCATTATTTACTAAAAAAATAAAAATATCTTCGAGCAGTTGAGCTTCTTTAATCTTATATCGCTGGATTACGTCGCGCAGCAGCACCGAGTCTTTTATGGCTGAGACATAATTTTTTCGGCTCTCCTCCAAAGGTAGGTTAATAAACTCGGGAAATCCGCCTTTTTGCATATAATCGAGATATGAATTTCGGCCATCGGGCAGATTGTTTGCAGTGATGTATTCCTGATAACCGAATGTAAAAACAGGGAGTACAATATATCGTCCCGATAGCAGGGTAGCAAGCTCGCCTGAAAGTAAATGTGAATTTGAACCCGATACGAACAGTTCGCAATCCTCCCTGAAATCCTGCGACACAGAGTTTACAAAACGTTCCCACCCGTCAATATTCTGTATTTCATCTATCAGCCAGTAGGTCTTACCCTCGACCTTGTATTCTTCTTTGTATAAGGCATACAGCGACTTAAGCTCGGTGTATGTTTCTAAAAAATCGAAATCAGAAAATTCCTTATTGATATAAACAATATTTTCAGGCTGAACTCCTTCATTCTGCAATCTCAAAGCGACTTGCCTCAGCAGGAAGCTTTTCCCGGTGCGCCGCTGTCCGACAATAACTTTTATCAACGGTGTACCAACAAACTCAAAAAGTTTATCCAAGTATATATTCCGTTTTATTCCCAGTTTCAACAAATCACCGGGTGTAACTCGGTATTTTTCAATTACTGCCAATCTTGTATCCATGGGTTAATCTTATTATTGGGACAAAGATACTCAAATAATTTCAAGTGTGTTTGAAATAATATAGGATTATTTACAAAATTCAAACAAGATTGAAAATAATTATTTACGTACAAGTCATTTAGTGAATACCTTATTGGATGTTAAGGCTTGGGAGAAAAATAGTAAAAATCCCTCAAATACCCAAAATCAGGTCGAAATTAGCGCATGCATACGCAAAATATGATTAATATTTGCGCATGAACTTAAGCTCCAAAACCAATTCAAGCGCAGGCGTTTTTATCGCTTTTAACCAATGTGTAATTAGCACTTCTGCCTCCTTCTTCTGCCTTTTGCAAAATACCTTTCTCTATCAAATCTTTAATGTCGCGTAAAGCAGTGTCGGCAGAGCACTTTGTTATTTTTGCCCACCTCGAAGAAGTTAGTTTTCCAAAAAAATCATCAAACAACTTGTTTATCATATGGCGTTGTCGCTCGTTAATCGGGGTGTTCTTATGCTTCTCCCAAAACTCCGCTTTTCTCACAATGTTTTGCATGCTTTCTTCGGTTTCAAGCAATGCGTGTTTCAAACAGGTTAAATACCAAACCAACCATTTTGTTATGTCTCCCTCACTATGCTGAACGGTTTTAAGCGTTTCATAATAAAACTTTTTCTCTTGCTGAATTTGGTTCGACAAACTATAAAACCGTTCCGAACTATTCTCGCTTCGCGCAAGTAACATATCCGAAATGGCTCTTGCTATTCGTCCGTTGCCGTCATCAAACGGGTGAATAATGACAAACCAAAAATGAGCAATGGCAGATTTTAACACACGGTCAATAATGGTTGTATCATCGTTTAACCACAAGAGAAACCTGTCCATTTCCGCTTTTACATCTTTTGCCGGAACAGCTTCGTAATGTAAACGTTCTTTGCCCATTGCCCCCGAAACAATCTGCATTTCTTCGCTGCGATATTTGCCAACTTCGATTTTATACATTCCGCTGTAACCTGTCGGGAATAGTGCGGCGTGCCAGCCAAATAATCGTTCTTCGGTAAGCGGTTTTTTGAAATTCTGCGTAGCATCAAGCATCATTTCCACAACTCCATCAACATTTCGGGGCGAATCAACAAGTCCTGCAGTATGTATTCCCAAACGCCGGGCAATTGACGAGCGAACTTGTTCATAATTCAGTTTTTCTCCCTCAATTTCCGACGATTTAAGCACATCAAGCGTAAGCATTTCGAGATTTTTTTCCTCTTTTTCCGAAAAACCTAGCGAATGAATTTGTCCTAAAATCTTCCCCTGCAAAAAACGAACATCGCCCAGCGCAGTACTCACAGCCTCATTTTGCCAACTGAAATCAAACCAGTTTTCGTATTGATAAATGTATTTAGCCATATCAAACCAATTATGCGGTAAAGATACGAATTATTCGCCGCATATTTACGGCGATTAAATTATCTTTTCACCGCAAAGCTTTTTAATTGCTTCATTTTTCTACCCCATCCAAGTTAATCGCTGATAACCCTAATGTAATATCGATCTAAAGAATTTCCTCTTGCTCATTTTGGGTTTCATGCCATGTTTTCCCTAAAGGCTAAATCAGAAATTGCTGGCAACATTCTAAAACCTTTATATCATTTGTCGATTTCCTAAGTGCATGGTAAGGCGATTTATTAAGAGGCTCCGGGTCATGTGCAGGTGATTTGGAGTGGGCGGGAGAATATTATGCTCGGTTGCTGTAGTTATTAAAATAAAGCTTATTTTTGTATGTGAAATTTAAATTATCCTACAAAAGCAATTATATTCTTTGTCATTATATGCGAATAAATTTCATTGTTTTTAAAACGGTCGTTTTGTTGCTGTTTCCCGGTATAATTACTATTCCCGAATTATTCGCTTGTAATGCCCCTACAAATTTTACCGTATCAAACATTTTGCAGGAAAGCGCTGTGCTTTCGTGGGATCAGGAGGGTGCTGCGGACGATTGGACGGTAATTTACGGTCCGATCGGATTTATTCCTGCGGCAGCAGGAACGGCGGTCTTCGGCATTACCGAGAACACATATACTTTAACCGGATTATCTCCCAATACCACATACCAGGTTTACATTCGTTCGAATTGTAACGGTACCGGTGGCAACAGCATTTTAGTTGGTCCTTTAAGTTTCACAACATTGATAACATGCCCTGCTCCGACTAACGTTTCACTTGTTACAATTTCTGATTCCAGCGCAACATTTTTCTGGAGCCAGCCCGGACAAACGGAATTGTGGGAAATTGAGTATGGTCATTGGGCATTCTCTCAAGGAGCAGGGACAATCCTTACAGGTATTACCGAAAAACCATACACGCTGAATGGCTTGTCATATGGAACAAATTATCAAATCTTTATCAGAACCCTGTGTGGAGCAGAGACAAGCTCATGGTCGCCGGTGTATGGTTTTACCACAAATTGCATTACCTTAATCCCTGACTTTTTAGAAGATTTTAATGTACCATCACTTCCTGCAAAATGCTGGAGTCTGCGATCAGGACAACTTACTGTAAATTCGACCCTGAGTTATTCAAATCGTTGGTTTATTGATGGTTTTGCAAACATTGGAACAACCGGAGCTGCAAGAATAAATATTTACGGCACATCCTTATATGGATGGCTGATATCTCCCTCCATAAACCTGGGTGACGGAACGGTTTCTTACATGCTTGAGTTTGATGTTGCATTAACAAGTCAATATTTAACGACAAATCCTCAACTATCGGGCACAGATGATATATTTGCAATTATTATTTCAACGAACAACGGACTAACTTGGAGTTCTGCAAATATACTCAGGAAATGGGATAATCAAGGCTCTGCCCATGTTTACAACGAGTTGAACCCACAGGGTGAACATGTGATTGTCGACCTTTCGAGTTACAGCGGAATCGTAAAGATTGGTTTTTATGGTCAATCAACGGTTTCAAATGCAAATAACGACTTGTTTATCGACAATGTTGCCGTAAATGCTGAGCCGGAGTGCATGGCTCCCGAGAATGTTGTGGCATACGGTGCTACCGAAACGTCAGTTGTTGTGAGTTGGTCCGATGTTGTTACAACCACCGAATGGGATGTGATTTATGGAGAAGTAGGGTTTGACCCTGAAATAAGTGGTAACTTTATTTCGGGGATAGTTGCAAATCCGTTCACCCTCGAAGGCTTAGACGATGGAAAAACTTATGATATCTACATAAAAGCGCACTGCGCAGGCAGTTATAATCACTGGACAGGTCCGGCGCAGATAACAACAATACCCTATTGCCTGACTCCCGACGGGTTGACTTTTTCCGAGATTTCGGCATACTCGGTCAATCTTGGCTGGCACGAAACAGGAACTGCCACTCAATGGGATATTGCCTATGGCCAATCGGGGTTTGATCCATCAAACGAGGGAGCTCTCATTACAGGCCTTTCTTCGACTGATTATACCATCGAAGGGCTTTTACCCCAAACAGAATATGACATTTACGCAAGGTCCGACTGTGGCGAACATTTAAGTAACTGGTCCGAAAAACTCAATATCTTCACATCGTGCGATAATAGTTCGGCCTTACCTGCTTCCGAAAGTTTTGAATCTGAACCTGGATATTTCATCAACGATTTTGCAAACAATGTTGACTGGGATATTGTATCATCTGTTTCAACCGACGGGTCGAATTGTGTCAGAAACCATTTTAGTGCCAATAACTCGAACAGCCTGATTTTGCATTGCCCGATTGACTTTAGCACTGTAGTAAATCCCGTGCTTACATTTTCTCAAATACCCTTGACTAGATCCAATATTGACCATTGTTACGTTGAACTCTCTACCGACGGTTTTACTTGGACAATATTGCCTGCCAATCGATATTTAGGTTCGGGAAACTACCATATTCCCACGCAAAACAACCCAGAAGGACCTTGTTTTGATATGAGTTCATATTACACATCATTTTCAACGCCATTGACAAATGTGTATTGGAGAAACGAAAAGTTTTCACTTTCCGACTATTCGGGGCAGTCTGAAGTTTGGCTCAGGTTTCGAGTCAATTCTCTCAACTTAGCTAACTATCCGGGCTGGTATATCGACAACATAAAGATATTTGACGAAACCTGCCCGTCGGTGACCGGTCTTGAAACTGGGCTTGTCGAAAGTAGTTTTGCTGAATTAATGTGGGAGAACAATAGTTTAGCCCTAAGCTGGAAAGTAATCTACGGCATACATGGTTTTAACCCGGTTGAAGAAGGCTCTGAACTAAATGTGGATGTCAATACTGTAATAATTACCGATCTGAACCCCGAAACTCATTACGACGTTTATGTAATGGCGAATTGTGCCGACAACGAACAAAGTTCAATGGCAGAACCGTTGATTGTTGTTACTCCTGAGCAATGTATTACCCCAACCGGTTTATCCGTATCAAATATTGCGAAAACACATGCAAGCGTTAATTGGATATCTCCAGACGCTAATTCTTGGAAAATAATTTACGGAGAATCTCCTTGTAATCCTGAAACCGAAGGCACCTTGCTGACAGAAATATTAGAAACGCCCTATGAATTGGAAGATCTTGCCCCAGGTACCCAATACGATGTGCGTGTAAAAGCCGATTGCGAAACAGATGGAGAATCGCAATGGTCGGATATTTACCAATTTACCACATTACCGGCGTGTTTGGTTCCGGTTAGTTTTACGGTTTCTGATGTGACTGTAAACACAGCAATTGTTTCCTGTGCAATCGAACCCGATGCAACCGGATGGGCGGTTTTATACGGATTTGCAGGTTTTAATCCTTATACTGACGGAAACATAGTCAGTGGTATCAATACTACCGAATACACGATTACAGATTTGGAGCCCCATACTTCTTACGATATATATTGCAGGTGTATTTGTGGAAGCAGTTTTAGCGATTGGTCCGAGAAAATCGAAATAAGTACCACTTGCGATGCTTCATTCAGCCTTCCCCTGATCGAAACGTTTGAAAACGGTGTAGGGGCTTTTGTGAATGCCGGTTCAAACGGGGCAAACTGGAGCATCGACTCCAACCTAGCTTTCGAAGGTCAATATTGTATTAAAAATCAATACACCAATTCTGATAATAATATCCTTGAACTTCGCTGTCCGGTCGATTTAAGCAATACACAGCACCCCTACCTGTCTTTTGCAAGCATGGCATTAACCGAGAAAAACTACGATTATTGCTACGTCGAAGTGTCAACCAATGGAACCGATTGGTCGTTTCTATCCACAAGCCGATACTTGGGTACAGGACTTTATCAGGAAGCATCTTTGTAC
>JAGOEF010000090.1 GCA_017997855.1 Bacteroidales bacterium | reverse complement strand
GTCGAGAAATAAGAAATTATTAAAGCCGTAAACAGATTGCAGTATTTCAATTTTCGAAACAATCTTCGCGATTGGCATTGCCCTCCATGTATTTTGATTCAATTGGGGGTTTCCACAAAAATTGCAAGAAAACGGACAACCTCTTGAGGTTTGAAACGACACTGATTTACCATTTTCTATATCCATCGCCGAATATTTCGACATATCAATCAGATGGTAGGGATAATCAGGCAAATCACCCATATTGGTAATTAGGCTACCATTGGGTGTAGAAACAATTTGCCCATTTTCTTTAAAATAAATACCCTCGACAACATGTAAATCTGTTTTGTTTTCAAGCGCCTTCAGCAATGTGTCAAAAACATAATCGCCTTCACCCTTAAGCACAATATCAATACAAGGATGTAAAAGACTTTGTTCCGGGAGTAAAGTAACATGAACTCCTCCAAAAACTACTTTGCAATCAGCGTCAATGCTTTTTACAATTTCAGCAGCATCAAGGGCATGTGAAATTGATGGTCCGGTAAGTGTAGTAATTCCCACACAGATAGGTTTTTGCATTACCCAAGCAGCCAACTCCTTCTTCCAGTTTGAGTTAATTCGCTGGTCGATAATTACTACCTTGTATCCATTCTTTACAGGTAATGCTGCAATTGCCAATAATGACTCAGGGATACGTACAAACAACCTGTCCCATGTATCGTGACTTGGCTGAACCAGTACAACCAATTTTTGCGAAACTGTCATATTTTTATCAGGCTATTTTTCATTGTGTCCTATCCTTCAAAAATAGAGAAATATTAGAATATTTCGTTGTAGATTTGTATAAATTGATTGATGATTATGGGTCCGTTAAAAAGCACGTTGTTGTTAGGCTTTATCAGGTTATTGTTTATTACCGGATTGATCTTGCTTTACCTTAACCGGGTCAATATTTCGCCGGAGATTTTAGTTATTATTGATTCTTCCGAAGTAGTAAATGTAAGCGCAGAGTCACCCTTGGGAGGTAGTTTAAACCTAAACAAGCACACATCAGGTTCCTGCTATAACCTAAACAATCGCTATGGCCGAAACATTTTCATCAGCGGCGACACAAGCAAAATTAAAATTAGCCTCGTATATCGCAACGAAGCAATTGTTCTTGACTCAAAAGCCCTAGCTGTTCAAGGTTATGATATGTATATGATAATGCCAACGTATTACCCCAAATATTCACTGGCTAACAAATTAAAGGACATCAAAAACGTCAATTTTAGTGATATGTTATATCCGAGGATAATTGACATACTATTTGCCGGTTTAAAAATCATTGGCATCAGCATGCTGGCTTTTCTTTCTTTAATTTTGTTGCGTAAAATTATTAAGAAACGTAAATTGATAATATCACGAACTGGTATAATCCTTACCGGAATATATTATTTTATTAGGAGCAACTATTTACGATTTTTCATACCCATTTTGCTTTCGCTGATTCCTGGAATTTTGTACGGAATTGCTGATTCTAATGTCCTGCAATTTTTAAACCTTTCCCATCTTCAATTCATGTTGGTTGTTGCAGTCATTCTGTTTCCAGTTATTTTTTGTTTTTTCTTTTCAAATAAATTGAAGCTTAACCGCCTCTTCTGGCTATCGATATTAACAATTGTCGTAGTAAATGCATTCGTTTTTTTTCCGCAGATTTACCTTTATGGAATTGGTTTCAAAGAAGATGTTAAGTTTTACATCAAATTATTTAATTATCAATCTATTTTCGAAAGTCTATTTACACCCAGTTCCGGGTATTTGTCTTTAATTCAGGGCATAATTCCATGGTTTACAGCAAACATTCTTGGTTTTCGTAATTACCTACCCGAATCGCTGCAGATTACATCGCTACTATTGAGTTCATTTATGTTTGCATCATTTAACCTTAAAATATTTAGAAATATTATTGAAAACGATACACTTAGGTTTGGTATTAGCCTAGCTGTCGGCATATTTAAAATAGCAATTCCTGAATTGTGGTTCATCTACGATGGATTATTTTTTGCTGCTGTTTTATTGTGGTTGCTTCTATTTTGCATCGATAAAATGTCATGGAATGGTTATGCCGCCTTTGTTATTGCATTTGTGTGCTTGATTCTTTCGAAACCAATTTTTTTCATTTTTATTCCTGCTTTCGTATTTCTATTTATCATCGGAGTAGCAATGCACAACAAGCGATACCTAATAGCATCGGTAATTATGCTTATTTGCATTGGGATTCAGATGATTCTCTACAATGAAGAACCAGTAATTGGCGGTCAATCCGCCACATTTAATTCACCGGGAACAAACTATATCAGCGAATTCAGTGAGAATGGAATTTCGTGGATCAGATCAATTACATATGGGTTTTATATTTTCATACGAATTCCCGTTAGCATTTTTTTGACGGAAACAAAAAGTGGCATTCTGCAAATTGTTCTAAATTCAGTATCGTTCATATTTATTGCGGGTATAAACGGCTATTTGCTCTACAGGTTAATTAAATTCAAAGAGCTCTCTGCACTTATTTTGTTGTTTGGGAGTTTTCTTTCGGTTTCAAGTGCCATATTATTTGTAAAAGTAGTGGCTGATAATTTCCTGATTTTCAACAATCAAGTTATCAGAGAAATGTCGTTTATAGAGCTGATAAATTCGGGATATATTGTCCCGTATCAACGCTATCTCATTCTGGGATTCATTCCATTTATAGCTTTGTTGGCTTACTTTCTGTTTCTCATCACTAAAAAGTTTAATGGAATAATGAGAACCCTTGGGTTATCATTATTATTGCTTATAATAATTGGAGGCAGGGTCGAGAGACATTTTAGCAACATGCAACAGCTGAAAGCAGCAAACCCTGTGTTGTTTATTAAACCATCCCAGTCGATTTGGCGACAATACAACTCAATTATCACCAAGTATCCTAAAGGCTTCTATATACCCTACTATGGTTATCCAGTTCAAACAGAATGCATACGCAACGGGATTGATAGAATTACAGATATTAATACAAACAAAGACGGACACTTTTTAATTGAATCTGAGAATAATGATTATAAAAAATGGCAAACCATCGAAATTATCACTGAAGCAAACGAGGCTGTATATCATTCGATTATAGTCCAATGTATTACTTTAAACAACGATACAATAATAGCAACCCCTGTTAATACCCCTGTTCCAAACGACCGATTTATTATTTTCAGGCTAGATGACTATTATACCCTGAAAGAAATTATTTTTGTTAACGAAAATGGCATTACACAACATCACAATAAACCGGTTCGGCTTGTCGGACTTTTTTAACAAATCCATTTTGCCATGAACCTGCTAAAATATATTCAATCGTCGATTCGGTTCAATGGCAACTTTTGTATTATTGGCATCGACGGACCTACTGCCTCTGGAAAAACCACCCTTGCCGATGCGTTGACTGCGGCACTGGTCGCAAAACATATTCCTGTTTTCGTGTACCGCCTCGACTGGACATTGCTGCCCCGTGAAAGCAGGCTTGAGCAACTCGACAAATACCTGAACCGCCAAACTGCTTTCGAATATGAGGCTGATGAACACATGAACCTCGATCTGGCTGCTGATTTTCTGAAAAAGGTCGAGGCTTACAGGTTCAGGAATTTCAGTTCGGAGCATATCGAATTGAATGGGTTGTATAACCGCGACGATGCCGGACGCTGCACGGGTAATGCCGAAGTTGACCTGCTACCCCGAATGGTGATTATTGTTGAAGGCCATTATACCCATCATCCGAAACTGCGCAGGTTTTTCGATCTGAACTATTTACTGGTGGCAAGCCCGGCAGAATTACTCCGTCGAAAAATTGCCCGCGTAGGCAGCTACCGCGACGCAGACCGCACTACAGACTATTTCAACTTTGTTGACCGTAGTTCTTTCAGGCATTATTTTGTGCTCAACACGGCATGGTTTGAACACATTTTCGTGAATGAGAATTTCGAAAATCAACAACGTATCGGGTATGAAAAAGTATTGACACTTTTTAAGCAGGACACAACCCCGTCTTCACAGCATGAGCCTAAGGTACCGATACTCGGATTGATTGTTGACTATCATAACCGTTTCGTTCAGGTTTGGGGAATACATCCGCAGTACCGCGATGCCGGTTTTGAAGAAAACCTCAGCATTATTCTGTCGAAAAACCAAATGCATGCTGATTTTTTGAACACCTATACCCACGATAGCAATCATTTCAGTTATGTATATGGCATAACTGACGGGGATGGGCTTTGGCTGGTTTCGGGTACCGACAAAAACCTGATTCTGGTTTTTCAAAACCAATCTACCCGAAAAATATGGCAGGTTACCTGTGCTCCCGATGCCACACTATCGGGTTCTCAGGTGGAAGAATATGATTTGACCCGTGTTTACAAAAGCCGGCATTATATACTGGGTCCCAACCGCCTGCTGATACCCGGATTTTTACATGACCTGAAAAACTGCAACAGGCAATATTATCAGCACAGTCCGGCAGCTATGCAATACCTTCCCGAATTTTTAACCCATTCGTCGTTTGCCGTTTTACGACCCGAAACCCGGGAAGAAGCCTCTTTTCTATCCCGATTTCTGTCCCTGTCGGGCTTTGCCACACAACATATTAACCGATATATTTTTGCGTGCAACATTTCCGGAAAAGCGCTGATTGATAATTTCGATCGGTTTTGCAAAGCGTATGGTAAATTTTCGCTGATTCACATGGAATATCCTAACCCAGTGGATTTTGAGTTACTGAAACATAGCGGGTGTGTGTGCAAAGATCGCGAACTATTTTTCACCGTAAACACTGATTTTCTGCAACTTGGCAAGATTTACCCACAACTTTCGACTACTGCCAAGAAAATTTTAACCATTGCAATACGCAACTCGGGCCCGGATATCGAAATTGCACCTGATGTGACCGCACGATCATATATCGATTCGTTACCGGCTACACTCGAGGAACTTTATTTTGCCCTCTCGGTTTCAGGCAGACAGGCAATCCCGTTCCTCAGCCTGTACGACCTCGGGATCAGCGGTCTTGATGTATCGGCCTATTTTGAATATTTTTCGGATAATTCAGCGGCTTTTGGACTTCAGGCCAGCCTGAATGCCCTGGGCACCAAAGAATCGCCGGGCTACCTGCAGGTTTCGGGTGCCGAAGCCATGGCCCAATCAATCAGAAAGCAACTTATCCGGTTCCTGCAGCAGCATCCGCACCAGCGTATACCCCTATGGAGCTTAGGGGTTGACCATGCCATGATACAAGCTGAAGTAAACAGCAACGGTCACGATTTCCTGAAAGAAGCAGCAAGAAATCATTGGATAAAATCGTATTGCATCGATCTGACTGCACTGTTCAACAAATCATTAAAACCTGTTTCGGAACGTTTCGGCGAACAATTGAATCGAATTTTTACCGAAATTCCGATTTTCGACGGCGACATAGAAATATACCTCGGTGATGAGAAATATTTCGAAAATCTAGCCCACATGCTTGCCGTTTCGCAGTATACCGATATTATTAAAAGCATTACACAACAACTTAATTCTGAAAAACACGGGAAGCAATACCTGCTCGGCCCCTGGTTGGGAACTTTGCATCACCGGCTGCATAACCGGCTCGACCCGGAATTATCCGAAAAAATCAAAAATGCATGCACTCCCTTTGGAGTACTGGGGAATGTACTCCATGGTACATCCTTTACTCCGTACGATTCTGTGGGTGAACTGGTGCTACATGGTTGTATCCGCGTCAACTTTGCCGGCAAGTTTATGTTTGCACTGGTTAACGGACTGCCTCAACCCGTTCGCAAATCATTGGGCACTTCGCAATCGGATCTTAAAAAATCCTTACCCGGAATTCAGCCCGAAATAGCCAATAAAGCCAAAGCCGCAGTAGCCGAAAGTTTATGGGCCGAACTCAAACTCATGCTGGATGCGGGTGTCGGATTCCGTATGGAAGAAAGCGAACAGCAATGGTTCCGCCAATCTCACTATTATCTGCCCGACGATGACTTTACACTGATTATGAACGCGATGGAAAAACTCAGACATCGCAAAAAAAACAATCAGAAAAAAGCAACATATCTGGCATCAATGATTGAAGTACCTTTCGGGGTGTTCAGTTCAGGACTTGTAAAGCGGCTTATTACGACAGGAATTACCCATTTCCATATCGACATCGGCGATGGAGAATATATTTCGCGCAGCCTCGACGGGTTTGAAAAACTAACGTATTTACAAAAGTATTTTCCGCACATAACGACACACCTACATCTCATGGTAAAAAAACCATTTGCCGGCAATGGAAAATCGTATGTGTCGCGGCTGGCTGCAATTAAACAATCGTTAATTTATCTGCACCCCGAGGCTTACGACAACACCTACTCGTGGAAATACGGGGTTGAAACCATTCGCCAGAAAGATTGCATTCCCGGAGTAGTGCTAACAATCAACGAAAAAGTATATACGGGTGCACTGCTCGAAAAAATGAAACAATCTGATCTGCACCATCTCTTAATCATGGGGGTACCTATCGGAAGGGGCGGACAATCGTTTGTACCTGAAACAATACGCAAAATTGAATACGTCAGAGAATGGTCGGCAAGCAACCAATACGAAATAGTCATCGAAGTTGATGGCGGATTGTCCGACAGTG
>JAGOEF010000089.1 GCA_017997855.1 Bacteroidales bacterium | reverse complement strand
GTGGTGTCGAGGGCACTATTGAATTCAGCTTTCATCCTTTCGGTAACAGTGCTGTTGCAATACGACGTGTCCCAGCCACTGTAATAGCATCGGATACGATCAATTAAGGCATAGTCAGCATAGTTAGCATCCCAAACTTCGAGAAACACATCGAAGTAGTTTTTTTCGCTCAATCCAACCAGTGAATCGGTCAGATATACCGCATTATTAATCAAACTATCGTGGTGATTATTGGCGAATTGCTTTACAAACCAACCCGGATCGGCACTGAGGGTAAATTCATAAACCGGAGCATTGTTTTTCCCTTTACAATTACTTAACAGTATCGCCATGGCAAATACCAGGGTAATCAGCGAAAACAGACGGAATTTTTTCATATACGATAATTTTGGTTTTACAAGGTAGTGCACTTAAAAAAAATAAAAGAACTAAATTCTATCTTTTACGACCGGTTAAAAATATTGGCAGGCCAAGCTTTTTAAATGTCACTGATTTGGTACAAAGTAAAACACTGACTACCAGAAATGGCAGCGCCGGCATTTTATAGCGAACCAGAGCTCCCAGATTTGGCGTTGTAAGCCCGATGAGAGCAAACAAAATCAGTACAAACGACATCGAAAACAAAATCAGTCTGAATTCTTCGGGTAACGGTTTGCGAAATCTGACAATCATGAGTACAATAAGCAGCAAAAGCATAGCGTTCTCCAACGCTGCCAGCAATGGCATGGCCGAACTGGCTTCGAACAAATGGGGCCGCATAAAACTATTGAAATATGCCCCGGGAAGCTTTTCTGCCATCGACGATGGCGTAGGTTCGAACGCTGGCAACGAAATGGAACTGCCACTTCGGGGTTGCAGATTTACGAATTTAACAAAATCGGTTTGCTTTTCCGACATTACTTTAGCAAAATCAACTCCTACAATGTGTTTCGAATTGAAGAACAACACCAACATTATCAACAACACCGAAAACATGGCAAGGGTTTGTTTCAGGTAAGTCCAGCGTACCGGAAATAACAGAAACACAATGGCCGGAAGCAGGGCGACAAAAATGTAAAACTTGGCCAGAACAAGTAATGCTGCAAAAATCAACGCAGGAAGGAGGTTTTTAATCCGGTACTCCTGCGTAAAGCGTATCCAGTGGAACAAAAAAACACCCAACGACATCATTACCAAACTTTCTTTCAACAATCCTGACGACCAGAATAAAACCGTTGGAATACACATAATTACCAGAGTAAACATACGCATTCGTTCCGTTACCAGTTCTCCCAATGCCCGAGCCAGATAACAGAGACCCAAAAACGTAAGGAAGACTGTGATTACCAGATTCCCGGCAAATGAACCCAGCGTAAACAGATTCAGCACTGCATTATACCGCATCATGGTGCGGTTATCGTTGAAAAGCCCGTAATTAAAAGGTTTATACCAATGATTTGCTGCATCGTAATATCTGTGGAGGTGTGGCGCATCACCACCAATGCCGCTTACCATTCTGAAATAATCGGCCGGGTTATCACGCAGCGACGACCATATAACTTTTCCTCCCTTGTAATAATTGTACATATCGGAGGTTTGCGGATCATAATAATGCTTATAAACACCCACAACACCTGCTGATACCAGTAACTTAAGTACAAAAAAAAGTAAAATCCAGCGCCTGGAAAATCCCAGACGGCCAAAAAACGGCATTTTCAGAATCAGAAAAACAAAAAATGCCAAAAAAGCCAATATAAGTGCTATTTCGACCCACATAAATGCAAAGGTATAAATTATCGGGGGCTTTTATAACTATTTCTCTCAACGTGATTATTAGTTTTTGTTGAAAAAAAGGGTAAACTAATCTGCTGCAGACAAAACGAAAGCAATCATATTACTTATATTTGCTGCTAAATAAAAATTATTGTCATGATTGAGAAACCGGTGAATTTTGAGACAGCCAAAGAATTAGGAATCAATGAGTTTGAATTTGATCTGATACAAAAATATCTGGGTCGCATGCCCAACTACACTGAACTAAGCATTTACTCGGTGATGTGGAGTGAACATGCATCATACAAAAACTCCATAAAATGGCTGAAAACACTTCCGCGCGATGGTGGATGCCTGCTTACCGGTGCCGGTGAAGAAAATGCAGGATTGGTCGATATTGGCAATAATTTAGCCTGTGCTTTTAAAATCGAATCGCACAATCACCCATGTGCCGTTGAGCCATATCAAGGTGCTGCTACCGGGGTAGGAGGGATTAACCGCGATATTTTTACCATGGGAGCCCGACCAATTGCACAGCTGAACTCGCTGCGTTTCGGAAATATTAAGTCTGACCGAACGAAATGGCTTATGAAGGGTGTTGTGAAAGGGATAGGAAACTATGGAAATTCGTTTGGTGTTGCTGTGTTGGGCGGAGAAGTTTTTTTCGACGATAGTTTCAACACCAATCCATTGGTAAACGCCATGTCGGTGGGTATTATGGAAAAAGGCAAAGTCCTGTCGGCAATTGCCAAAGGAAAAGGAAACCCGGTGTTTATTGTAGGTTCTTCAACCGGTAAGGATGGTATTCACGGTGCAACTTTCGCTTCAGCTGACATTACTGAAGATTCAGCCGACGACATTCCATCAATTCAGGTCGGCGACCCGTTTCAGGAAAAATTGTTACTCGAAGCCACACTTGAATTGCGCGATTCAGGGGCCATTGTTGGCATGCAGGATATGGGCGCAGCCGGAATTATCTGTTCCACGAGCGAGATGTCGGCCAAGGGCAATGCTGGGATGCGCATCGACCTGAGTCTGGTTCCTCTCAGACAAAAAAATATGGAAGCCTGGGAAATATTGTTGTCAGAATCACAGGAGCGTATGCTCGTAGTGGTAGAAAAAGGCAAAGAGGATGTGGTAAAACGAATTTTTGAAAAATGGGATTTAAACTGTCAGAAAATCGGAGAGGTTATTGACGAAGACAAACTGTGTTTCCATTATAAAGGCAAACTGGTGGCTGAAGTTCCGGCTTCAACACTGGTACTGGGCGGCGGAGCTCCGGTATACGAGCGCGAATACTCGGCACCTGATTATGTAAAAAATGCAAAACCTTTCTATATTGACGAAATAACTGAACCGGAAGATTTAAAAGAAGTGGCCGATTTTCTGACCACCCACCCCAACATTGCCTCAAAACGCTGGGTGTATGAACAATACGATACGATGGTGAGAACCAACAACATGAGTACAAACACACCCTCCGACGCAGGAATTATCAATATAAAAGGCACCAACACAGCCCTGGCGGTCAGCGTCGACTGCAACAGCCGTTATGTAAAATCAGATCCCGAAACAGGGGCTATGATTGCTGTATCGGAAGCGGTACGTAACGTGGCTTGTTCAGGCGCAAAACCTCTGGCAATTACCAATTGTCTGAATTTTGGCTCACCATATAACCCGGAGGCTTACTGGCAGTTTGTTATGGCAGTAAAAGGCATGGGGGCTGCCTGCCGCAAATTCAATACCCCTGTTACGGGCGGAAATGTTTCCTTTTATAACCAAACCACCATTGGTGGTAAAACCGAACCGGTATTTCCGACACCAACCATCGGCATGCTTGGAATAATGGAAGATAAGAAAACCCACACGGGGCTTGCTTTTAAACGCAAAGGCGACATTATATACCTCATTGGAGATGTTTATAACGATATTTCTTCATCGGAATACCTGTACTCCTGGCACAAGGTAAAGGAAAGCCCTGCTCCGGTGTTTAATCTCGATACTGAATTTGCATTGCTAACCGTGGTATCAAAACTGACAAAATCCCAGCTGGTCGAATCGCTGCATGACGTTTCTGACGGGGGCTTATACATCGCCTTACTCGAATCGGCCATGCCCAATAAACTGGGTTTCGACATTACCACTGCAGCCGAAATCCGTAAAGATGCATTTCTTTTTGGAGAAGCACAGGGTAGGGTAGTAGCTTCGGTTGCCCTCGAAAACGAACAGGCTTTTATCGACCTTATGATGGCGTGCAATTTTCCGTTTACCATGCTGGGACATGTAACCAAAGGCGAACTCCGTATTGATGATTTGCCTTTTGGCTTTATCAAAGATTCACGTCAGAAATATAACACCGCCATCGAGAAGGAACTGGAAAATTAGCTGATTATCAGTATTTTACTTCCTTAACTAATTCTCCTTTATGATAGTAGGCTTCTCCAACAAGAGAGCCTTCTTCGTTATAAAAACTCCATTTCCCTTCAGCAACATCGTTTTTATAGTTTTTATCGTAATATTTCACCCCATTGGGATGATATACGGCCGACAGGCCATTGCGCTTACCGTTATTGTAGAATCCGATACTCCACACCGTATCATTGTCGTACCAGGCCATCCATTTACCATCGCGAACTCCGTTCTTATAAGGACCTTCCATCTTTCGCTTTCCGTTTTCGTAGTATTGCACTTCGTAAACAAGCTTTGTCATACTGCTGTCGGAAAAATAAAACACCTTACGGGGTTTTCCATCTGCCCACACATCAGCAATCTGTTCCACATTTGATTTTGCAATTAATGTGCTGCCGGGTTGTTCATACTTAATTCGGCTTTCGTAAGCAGTGGTTTTATATTTTATCTGACCCTTTGAGTCAGTTTCTGTTTTTTTTACGCAGCATGATGCCAGTAAAATAACACCTGCAAATAACGCTATTTTAATCCTGTTCATCGGTTTATTTTTTTTGTTCAATCAGTTTACCATTCTCGAACACCTGTGTTACCAAAGGTTTACCATTTTCATCATAAATAATCCATTTACCGTCAGATACTCCCTCTTCATATTCAGCCTGAAAATTTAAACTGCCATCCTCGCGGTAATACAAACATTTTCCATGCAGTTCTCCGTTTTTATAGTATTCTTTGAAAGCAAGTTTTCCGTTGGAATACCATGATTTCGCCTTACCATGCTTCTTTTCGTTCTTATATCGGGTAACGCTTTCGAGCCATCCATTGGGATAATAATACTCAATTTTAACAGTTTCCTGACCGGCATCGGTATTTTTTACATACACTACTTTCATGGGCTTGCCATCGGCATAGGTACTTTCGACCTTACGTTGTGTAAACCGGCAGGAAACCAGAATAACACTCAGCGAAACCAGCAATATTAAGCTGAATCCCTTCAGGAATAATGATTTCATGAATTTATGATTTCTTAAAAAAGACATTGTAATTCAGTATCAGATGCATGCCGTAAAAATAATCGAAACTTTTAATATCACGACCCCAATAGGCGCCATAATGAACTGCAACTTTTAGCCCGGGAGTAACTTCTTTAATGAAGGCAAATTTGCCGGTAAAAACACGTCGCTCGGGAGCAAATACCGAACCCCATTTGTTACTTACCGATTGATACAGCGGCTCACCCAGGGCCGAGAAATACTGATGACCATACCAGTAGGCCACCGACAGGCTAAAATAGCTGTAATAGGCCTCTAATTGCGTGTGAATGCCATAACCATTCCTATACGGGAGTTTCTTTTCGGGGAATAAATCAGAATTCCTGATAAAAATCGATTCAAACTTGCAACCTGAAGCTTGGCGAAGCGCAAACATCCGACTGAACCTTAAGCCCCCGGCCAAAGCCCCAAACGACCGCACACGGTAGGTTACAGCCAGATCCTGACCCCCGTTGTGAGCCCAAAGCATCTGCCCGACCAGATTGAATTTGCTAAAACCCGAAGTAAACAGGGAAAATTCGCCCGAAATTCCTATTTGTAACTGCTCCTGATGCAAATCGCGCGGAAAAGCAGCTTTGTCCCAGTTAATCCAAACATCACCGAAGGCTTTTCCGTTATCGAAAACAAACTGAACTCCCTCTTCATCGTTGTCAATCAGGTGCCGGTCGAAACGATAAATCTGCTCAACCAATCGGTGTTTCCAGCCCCCATCAATGGCACCCATTATAATGCTGAGGTTTTCAACGGGCTTGTATTCAATTCTGTATAAGGGCTTTAGGGTATTTAATGCATCAGTGCCCGCATATTTTTGCAGATACAAACCTCCCGAAACCGACAGCTTTTTCGAAATATCATAGATAAGCATGGGTTTCAGGTGGGCACCCAGCAGGGTGTAGGAATACACATAATCGTTAAAGTATTCGTTATTTTTAAAAAAATTGTGATTACTCAGCTGCAACCTGAATTTTGGTATTTCACCGGATTGATCGGCGACCATCATCCGCATGTTTTCCTGAGCAAAAACTCCGGCACAGGGCAACAAAATCACTATGAAAACTATTATTCTCAGGTTTTTAGTATATTAGCAGTTTAATCAGTCATCAATAATAAGCAAAACGCAGATTACCATGCAAAGATATGTTTATAAAACAAATTTTAAGGTTTTATGTCTGTTAACGTTTGCAATAATAGTGTTTCTCTGCACCCTGTGCGGGAATTGTCAGGCTGCTTCCGACACCGATACTACGGCCAGATATTACACCCGCCTTTCGATGCAATATCTTGATTCCTCGGGAAGTCGTTGCTTCGAATACGCCGGCAAGGCTATTGAATATGCACACCGTGAGCGGAATAGTCGGTCAATTGCCGATGCATACAATGCAAACGCACTTGCGTTTCAGCTTAATGGTCAATATCGCGAAGCACTGGCCCTTTTCGACTCGGTAATTGTTTATGCAGAGGCGGCCAATGACATTTTCAGGTTAAATAC